>NZ_JBQYSN010000048.1:0-35854 GCF_052686535.1 Agrobacterium sp. DKPNP3
TCCCCCTGTTACGCAGATTACCTGAATTCGGCATCGTAATGGTCCACACAATAAATAAAGAAATATGGTCGCAGCAGGCAAGGACGCGCCTTGCCTGCTTGCGGCGTCAGATCCGGCCCCCGCCGCGCGATCCAACGCTTTAACCCCCGTTACTGCGGCGCCCTTGCGACAATGATCGCCTTAAGGAGCCAGTCCCACTGGCAAGCTACGCCTGCCCGTATAAGGTTTTGCTTCTCGCTGGAGCAGAAAGACAGATTTTTCCACCGGCAACGGTTCCACCGTTGTGTATCGCTGGAACCGCTTGGAAAACTCGAACCGGATGAGCCTGCCGTCGAACTTTCCCGCCAGCACACGGTAGTCATTAACGACTTCGTTCATGATTTCGAGCTCTTCGCCCCACGCCCAGCCGCCATAGGACGTGCCTTCATTCGAGCGCAGCACGATCTCGAAAAAATGCCCGCCTGCGACCATCGGCATACGAAAGAGAATATCGAGATTGTCCTCGTCATCCTCATCCCCTCTTTCTGCCGATAACCGCGCATGCGCTACTCTCGCCTGCACCAGGGCCGACACTGGATAAAATGGGCGGCCTTTGAACCACATGAATTCACTGACCGCGTATCCGACGTCGTCGGCTCGCTGGTAGGGTTCGATGCGTGGCTCAAACGCCATGTAGCTTCCGTTAAACGCTATCACTTTCGCAATTCCCGATGCCCGCCTGCCCACACCCGCGTGCCCCATGCCTGCCGTGTTGCACCACTCTTGATGCTTCTGACCACGACAATAGGCATGCCGCGTCACACCAGCGTCAAATGAAGGCTGTGGTGGCTTTCAATTTCGCGGCCACGTTGTTAGATGATAGGGGGACAAGGGGAAAAAATGGCTGGAAACGCTGATTTGATACCGATCCGGCTTTTTGGCACACCGCGCTGTGATGCGGTGCGGGAAGCGTTTTTTCCGTCCAAGGGCTTCGCCCTCACCGCCGCCCTCATCCTGGCGCCGAATCAATCCCTTTCGCGCCAGCACGCCGCATCACTACTGTGGGAAAACGTCGAGCAGAAAAGAGCGCTTGGTAATCTGCGGCAACTGATCCTGCGCCTGCAGAAGCTTGCCGATGACGATGAAGCCATCCTTCTCATCGAAGGAAACGATCTAAAGGCGGGCAAGCTTTCGCAGCGTACCGACCTTGCCATTTTCCTTGCCGGCGCAAGGGCAGACGACCCGATGCAGCGCCTCAATGCGCTGCTTGAATTTGGCGGCGAATTGCTGGAGGGGCTGGAGGCCGGGCAGGATCATCTCTACCTCTGGCTGCTTTCGGAGCGCCGTCGCCTGAGGGATCTGTTCTTTTCCAGTTACACCCAGCTTCTGGAAGAGTTGACGCGGTTTGGCCGTGCGAGTTCAAACGATATCGCAAGGCTTGCCGAATGCGCTCGCAGGATAGAACCCGAGCGCGAAGAAACCTACCGTGCTGCCATGGCGGCCTATGCGCGCATCGGAAACATCAGCGCCTGCGACAATATTCACGAGTTGCTGCTCGATCAATTGCGTCAGGAGGGTCGCGCGCCCGAGGCTGAAACCGTCGCGCTGAGGCGCAGGATACAAAGCCTCACCGCCACGATAACGGCGCCTGCGGACGCGGAAATCGGGAAGCTTGCAAAATCCGCCACCAAACCGCGGGTCGCTTTCGCCCTGCCGGCAAAGGTCGACGGTCAGCCGGTTTCTCCCGTCATGCAGGCCTTTGTCGAGGATGTCGCTAACAGCCTTGTCCGGTACCGGACCTTTACCGTGCTTTCACCGCACAGCACTTTCGCGCTGGCGCATCAGCGGGCTGACGACAGCTATGCCATGCTGCGTGCGGATTACCGGGTCATGTCGACAGTGTTTGACGACAGCCGCATGTCCGTCGCGCTGATTGAAGAGGCAAGCGGCGAAATCGTCTGGTCGCTGGAAGCTGTTTTGACCCCGCGGCAAATCCATGCTGCCTTTCGCCTGCTCTCGAAACAGGTCGCGGCAGCACTTGCGCGCGAAATCGAGCGGCTTCAGGTGGAACCCGACCGCAACCATAACGGCGAGGCCTACCGGCAATTGCTCGAGGGTCAACAGCTTCTGCGGGGCAAATGTGATCTGCCGCTGCTGCGAAGAGCCCGTTCCATGTTCCGCAAGGCCGTCGATCTCGACCATAGCCTGGCGGTCGCACGCGCACGCGTGGCGCAGAGCCTGCAACTGGAATGGCTGATGCTCGGCGGCAACGACCCGCACCTGCTGCACCGCGCCAAGGCAGAAGCCGATTCTTCAATCGATATCGATCCGGCGCTTGGCGTCGGCCACTGGATGTGCGCCGTGGTTGCACTCTACCAGCGGGATTTCGACACATCTGCCGAAAAATTCTTCGAGGCTGAGGCGCTGGCGCCCAACTCAGCCGATCTTCTGCTTCAGCATGCGGATGCGCTCGCCCATTTCGGAGATGCGGAAATCGCCTGGGAAAAGTTTCAGCAGGCGATCGATCTCAATCCTTTGGCGCCTGACATCTACTGGTGGGCCGGCGCCAGCATCGCATTCAAGCGCGAGGACTACGGTACGGCAGTCGAATTGTGCGGGCGAATGGAAAATGACGAGCCGGCCCTGCGTGTCCTCACCGCCAGCCATGCGCTGCACGGCGATCTCGTTGCAGCCAGGGAAAGTGGGAGCAGGCTTCAGGAAAACTATCCGGGCATGACGGCAAGGGAGATCAGCAGCCTGTCTCCCGACCGCGACCCGGTAGCGAATGAGAGATTTTATCAAGCGCTTCGATTAGCTGGAATTAAATAGGAGATATTATGTCCTCGCATTTCTTCATTGTTGGAAAAAAGGATTTCGGTGTTCTTTTCATCCGCACCGCACCGCTGCGGGTCGCATCCGTCTCGCACGAGACAATTGCCGCTTATGAAGCCGCTCATCCCGGCGTGGACGGCTATGCCCGCGTCGCTGCCGCCGCAAAGTCCATGCTTGTCCGCCAGAACGGTGAGCCGGATGCGGAGTTGGATCAGGCCCAGATCCAGGGCATCGAAGCCCTGGTCGCCGGCGGCGCCGTGGTCTCCGAGGCCGATTTCGCCTTTATCGGCGAGGTGAATGATGCCGGCTGGGACTTCAACCGCATGGTCCAGGCCCCCATCGAAGCAGCCCTGAAGGCTGTCGGTCCTGCCGGCTCCGTCACCGGCGAGCTGTACGATGCGATCCTCTCCGACGACACCGGCGTGTCCCGCTGATCACGGTTCCACTGCCTTGACAGACGACGGCGCGTCCAATTCCGAGGCAACAGCGTCAAGGCAAGCCGACGCCTGGTTCTCCGATCCCGGGCTGCTTCGGCGGTTCGGGATTTCCCGCGTCGGCGACGTAACCGGCCTTGATGTTATAGGCGTTCCCGTCTGGTTTGCGGTCCGTCCCAATTCCCGCGGACTGTCTGTCTCGCAGGGCAAGGGGCTTGTTGTAGAACAGGCTCGGGTTTCGGCCGTCATGGAAGCGATCGAGGGCGCCGTTGCCGAAAAAACCCGCCAACACGTCGCGGCTTTCGGGTCGCTGCTGGACATGCGGGATAAAGGCGTTCCCATTATCCCCCTCGAAACTGTCGGCAGGGTCGACATGGATGTTCTCGATCCGCGAAAAGAACGTGGCTGGGTTAAGGGTTTGTCAATCCGCCAGGAAGGGGACGTTTTTGCACCTTACGAACTTGTCGGCATGGATTTCCGCGTGGATTTCCCATGGGACCGGCAGGCCTTTCGCATGAGCTCCCAGGGGCTAGCAGCGGGTTTCGATTACGACCATGCCGTCCTCCACGCCCTGCTTGAACTCATCGAAAATGACGCCAGTGTCCTCCTCGACACGTTCGAAACCCGCGCGATAGCCCCGCAGCCCGCTTTCATCGCGGCGGGGACCGACCGATCCCTCGACAACCTCGTACAGCGCCTGATGAATATCGGCATGATACCGTCTTTCTTCGACCTTACGAATGGACTTGACGTGCCCGTGGTCATGGCAACCCTGCCCCGCCCTCTTCAGGCGCAGGATGGGCCGACCAGCAGACATGCCGCGGGTGCCGCCTGCCGCCCTGATTTCCACGGCGCGGCACTCGCAGCCCTGCTGGAAGCCATCCAGTCCCGCCTGACAGATATCAGTGGCGCGAGAGACGATCTCGCTCCTCTGCGCTATCAAAGAGACAGAGCAGTTGCGGAACCCTTGAGTCACAGCATGCGGCCGGTGAAAAATGTGCCGTCCGATCTGTATTTCGCCAAAGGCACCGGGTCCGCGCCGGCATGGCGGCAACTCGCAAGCCACCTTTTCGCGCGCGGTATCGATGATATCTTTGTCTTCCCCCTGCAAACGATGGTTTCCGGCCTTTACGTCGTGCGGGTTCTTGCGAGCGGCCTTGCCCCTGCCGGCAGCGGACTTCAAAACATATCGCAGCGCGGCCTGGATCATCTGCTGACGTTGGGAGGGTTTTAATGAAGCCGGTGGTTTTTGCAGGACCGTCCATCTACGGCATGGCCAGAGAATCCATCCCCGACCTCGACCTTCGCGGACCGGCGGTCTGCGGCAATATTTTCGACGCCACGCGCAAAGGCGCCAAGGTCATCGGCTTGATCGATGGTCTTTACGGCGATTGTGCCGCCGTTTGGCATAAGGAAATTCTTTACGCGCTATCGAATGGCGTCACCCTCTATGGCGCCGCCAGCATGGGGGCGCTCAGGGCCGCGGAATGCGCTTCCTTTGGCATGATCGGTATTGGCGAGATTTTCGAGGCCTATCGGGACGGACAGCGCTTCTCCGACGCGGATGTGGCTGTGAGCCATGCACCCGTTGAACTCGACTACCGTCCGCTGACCATCGCCCTGGTCGATGCCGAGGCAACCCTTAAAGCTTGCCGCAACACGATCACGCGTGAGGATTATAACCAACTCATGCGCGCTGCCGCTAATCTGCATTTCAGCCGCAGAACCTGGCGCTCCATTGCAATCGAGGCAGGCTTCGGCTCCCCAATGGCGGATATGCTCGCGGCCAATGCCGTCTCGATCAAGCGGGACGATGCGGCGTGCCTATTGGCAGCAGTCACCGGCGATAACGTGAAAACATCACCGCCGCCATCTTGGAAATTCCAAGACACCATGTTCTTTCAGCAGTTGATTGCGCGGCAGACCGCAGCGGAAAAGAAAACGTGAGCGCGGTCCCGCACCCGCAACTCCTCACGGATTGCGGTGGGCTTATCGATACGATAGCCTTTGCCCTGCCTGGATCGTTTTTTGCTGAGAAGGCGGCCTGGGACGACGTTTCTCCGCTCATTCCTATCGGCAATCTACTCTCTGCCCTGCCCGCAGATGTCAACGCTGCTATTGTTGTTGGTCGCGCAAGCCTTACGCCGGCACAAAGCTGGCTGAGCGGACGGCAACTCAAATGTTCTGCCGCGTTGATCCCTCTCGCCGGTCAGGATGACGTCCCGCATCCATGGGTTCAGGATATGCTCCATGTGCGCGTTGGCGAAGGGGACGCCGGGGCGTCTTTCGTTACCGTCACGGCGAATGCCGTTGGCACCAGTCTGGCTGCTTTCATCGGAGCGACGGTCACGCCCCCTGATGTCTTACTCCATGGCGGCAACCATCTCGTCGGGCCAAATTTCCGGCTGGTGGGTCAATCCAGCCTGCAGGGGGACCGAAGTGTCGGCACTCATCCGCAACGATGGCAAGAGATCCGAGCTTTCGATACGAAAGACCTCTTCAGTTTCGGATACAGACCAGACGATCTCGGCAACGGCCATACTTTACGCCGAGCCAGCGTGACCGAAAGTGGTGGAGCGGATGCTGCCCAAAAAAACATTCACCAATGCGGCTTCCACGTCGATCAGTTCGTCTCCGTAACGGGTATGACCAGAACTGGTCGACCTCTACTGCTCGTCGCCGATCCGATTGCGCATGGCGGATGTGACCGCGTCGCAAATGATCTGAAACGAAAGCTGGATGCCTCTGTCCTCTCGCTTGACCGGCAAGGATTTGAGATCGCCCGAAACCCCATTGCCGTGTCACCGGCGATCGACAGCAACAAATGCATGCCGAGGCTCTATAACAACGTCATTCTTGAAAACGTCACGCGTCCCGGACAGGAACGGCCATTTGTCTGGGTGCCCTGTTTCGGCGACGCAGAGCCGCTCGCAGAATTCGACGTAAAGAACTGCAATATTTGGGAAGAACTGGGCTTCAAGCCTGTCCCTGTCAGTGGATGGAGCCATCTTTCGAGCCGCAACGGTGCGTTGCGTTGCGCGACAAAAATTGTAAAAAGGAGTCCGAATATAAAAGTATGAACAGAAAAACGTCTTATTCCGTCAATAAAGCTTCGCAATACCCGTGGAAATTGTGTTGAATGTATACCTTCAACAATATTAATAGACAATTCTCGGATTAAAAGCCTCACAACTGGAGGAAAGTGGAAATGCAGGCCAAACTACCCAGCCCGATCGATGTGCACGTTGGCGCACAAATCAGAATGCGCCGCAAGTCGCTCGGTATGAGCCAGAGCGCTCTGGCGGGGCGATTGGGCATTACCTTCCAGCAGGTGCAGAAATACGAGAAGGGCGCCAATCGCGTCGGCGCTTCCCGGCTGCAGGCCATTGCGTCGATCCTTGGCGTGGACGTCAGCTCGCTGTTTGCCAACGCCACGCCGGACGTCGGCTCCAACAGTGCCGCACTCGGCACGATCAACGCCATGCAGTCGTTCGTGGCATCGAACGAAGGGTTTGCGCTCAATCAGGCCTTCTCCCGCATCAAGAGCGCGACCGTTCGCAGAAGCATTGTTGCGCTTGTGACATCGCTTGCGGTTTCCGAAACGACAGAAAATAACGCCGCATCCATGGATAAGACCGACGATTGACTCGGGTGTGACGCTCGCGTGACGCTCGGCATGGAAGATGATGAACAACGCGGGATCAGCGCGTTTCACATCGTCGACTGTCGAGAGGAAATCATGGTGGCGTCTACCACAGCAATACTTGAACAGGACAATGGAGACGAGATACTGGCGCTCGGGCGTATGGTATCCTATCTCTGCCAGCGCTCAAAAGCCCTGGAACTGGGCATGTCGACTTATTTTCTGGAAATGGCACTGCTATCGCTTGCTCAGGACATCAGTCAGCAGGAGCTGCCGCTGGTCAGCGCAGAGCTGAACGCAGCCGCTTTCTCGCAGACCGATCTTCATTGACGTGACACTCAGCGATGGGTGCACGGCTTGCACCCTTTCAGGCTGGCGCGGTTGCGACATCAGCCGCGTTTGGCAAGGCATGACAACAATGGCCCGGTCTCACGCCGGGCCTTTGATATTTCCAGATGTCTGAACGAGCATCTTATCGGACCAACAACCGTATCTAAAGGCCCTACCGCGCCGTCGTCAGAACGGCACCGCGCCCGGACCCGCCACAGCACCCGGTGGCACCTTGCCGAGAATGATCATGCCGAGCACTTCGTCCTTGGTGACATCTTCGGTCCGCGCGTGACCCACAACCTTGCCGTTTTTCATGACAAAAACCCGGTCAGCCAGATCGAAGACATCGTGGATATCATGGCTGATGAGGAAGATTCCGATGCCCTGTCGTTTCAGTTCCTTGACGAGGTCGCCCACCTGCGCCGTTTCCTGCGGCCCGAGGGCGGCAGTCGGCTCATCCATGATGAGGATGCGGGCGTCGAACAGAATGGCGCGTGCAATGGCGACTGACTGGCGCTGACCGCCCGAGAGCGCCTTCACCGGTTCCTTGAACCGCCGGAAATTGGGATTGAGACGCCCCATCACCTCACGGGCCGAGGCTTCCATGGCGACATCATCGAGCGTACCCCATTTCGTCTTCAGCTCGCGTCCGAGATAAAGATTGGCCGCCGCATCGACATTATCCGCCACCGCCAGCGTCTGGTAAATCGTTTCGATGCCGTACTTCTTCGCGTCGCGCGGATTGCGGATATCCGCGTCCTCGCCATTGATGAGGATTTCGCCCCCATCCCGCCGGTATGCACCCGACAATATCTTGATGAGCGTCGATTTGCCTGCGCCGTTGTGGCCGAGAAGGGCGACAACCTCGCCGGGGAAAAGATCGACTGAGGCGTTTTCCACCGCGTGGATACCGCCGAAGGAAATGGAAATATTGCGCATTTCCACGAGGGGCGTGACTTGTTCCGTCATTGGGGTTCTCCTCGGTTCTTACTTGGCGCGGGCGCGGTAGATGGTGTCTAGCCAGACGGCGACGACCAGGACCACACCGACGACGATGCGCTGGAAGGGCGTATCGATGCCCACCAGCACCATGCCGGATTGCAGCGATTGCATGACGAGTGCGCCGAGCATCGCACCCGCTATGGTGCCGACGCCGCCGGCAAGCGAGGTGCCGCCTATGACCGCAGCCGCGATGGTGTAGAGCTCGTCGAGTTCACCCTGCGCGTTGGTGGCCGCGTTGAGGCGGGCCGTCGAGATTGCCGCCGCGATGGCGCAGAGAACGCCCATCAGCGTGAAAATCTTCACCGTGACCCAGCGGGTCTTGATGCCGGCGAGTTCCGCCGCTTCCGGGTTGCCACCTATGGCGAAGACATAGCGGCCGAAGCGCAGTCTTGTCGCGATGAAGGTCATGACGGCACCGACGGCAAGCGCCATCAGCACCGGGACGGCAATGCCATGCGGAATGAACAGACCGCCATCCGGCCATGCGATACCATTGGCATCGGCATAATTGCGGGCGATATTGACCGGCCAGGGGTAGCTGTTGACGACGGCAACGAAACCGATGACAACAAGGCAGCCGAGCGCCGCCAGGAAATATTCCGCCCAGACCGGCCGCAGCGGGAAACCGAAACGGCGGCGCTGATGGCGGGAATTGAGGATGGCAGCAACGATCGCGACACAGGCGATGACAGCAGCGATCCAGCTCCATGTCGCGCCGATCGAGCCGCTGGTGCCCCCGCCCATAAGGCGGAAGGTGGAATCCATCGGCGCCACGGTGCGGCCGCTGGTGACGAACCAGGTGCCGCCGCGCCAGACCAGCAGACCGCCAAGCGTGACGATGAAGGACGGCACATTCAGAAAGGCGATGATCGAGCCCTGCAGCATGCCGATAGCGCCACCGACGAGGATGCCGACCAGAAGCGTGACGATCCATGTCGCCCAATGTTCGAAACCGAGGATTTGAGGCAGGATTTCCGCCTGCATGACGCCCATGATCATGCCGGAAAAACCAAGAATGGACCCCACTGACAGATCGATATTGCGGGTGACGATGACAAGCACCATGCCCGTCGCCATCACAGCCACTGAGGCGGTCTGCACCGAGAGGTTCCAGAGGTTTCGCGGCGTCAGGAACAGGCCGCCGGACAGGATATGAAATCCGATCCAGATCAGAAGAAGCGCGCCCACCATGCCGAGCAGCCGGGTGTCCAGTTCGGTCGCGCTGATAAAGCGCGAAATCGAGCCCGCCTTTTCAGCCTTGGGGGACGCTGTGGAATTGGATTGTGTCATATCGGCCATGGACTGCCGGTCCTCCTTACATCTGAAAGGCGCCGCGCCACCTGATCGTGACGCGGCGCCCAAACATCAACCTACCGGTCTCAGTTGCAGGCCTTGACGGATCCGGCCTTCACACCCTGGCAGGCCGTTTCCTTCTTGATCCAGCCGGCGTCGATGACAGTGCCGAGATTGTCCTTGGTAATGGCGATCGGCTTGAGGAAGACCGACTGCATGGTGACCTTCTTTGGCCCGCCATCAAAGGTGGTGACGCCCTTGATCTCGGTCATCTTCTTGCCACCGGCCAGTTCCAGCGCAATGCCCGCCGCTTCCTTGCCCAGTTCACGGCTGTCCTTCCAGACGGATACCGTCTGCGTGCCAAGCGCAACGCGGTTGAGCGCGGCGAAATCCGCGTCCTGACCGGAAACGGGAACCGAACCGGCCATTCCCTGTGCGGCAAGAGCGGCGATGGCGCCGCCAGCCGTGCCGTCATTCGAGGCGACGACCGCATCGACCTTGTTGTTATTTTTGGTCAGGAACTGTTCCATGTTCTTCTGGGCGTTTTCCGGCTTCCAGCCATCGGTATAGGCCTCGCCGACATTCTTGATCTTGCCGCCGTCAATGGCCGCCTTCAGCACTTCCTGCTGACCGGCGAACAGGAAATCCGCATTCGGATCGGAAGACGAGCCCTTGATGAAGACGTAGTTGCCTTCCGGCTTGACCTTGAAGACTTCGGCAGCCTGAAGACGACCGACTTCCTTGTTGTCGAAGGTAATGTAGAAGGCGTTCTTGTTTTCGATCAGACGGTCATAACCGACGACCGGAATACCCTCGGCCACGGCCTTCTCCACAGCCGGGCCAATTGCGTCGCTGTCCTGCGCCAGGATGATCAGCGCGTTGGCGCCCTGGGAAATCAGCGATTCCACGTCGGTGAGCTGCTTTGCGGCAGAGGACTGCGCGTCGGCGGAAATGTATTTCGCACCGGCCTTGTCGAGCGCTGCCTTGATAGCCGCCTCATCCGTCTTCCAGCGCTCCTCCTGGAAATTCGACCAGGAAACGCCAACGACGAGGTCAGCCGCGATGGCGGCGGTGTGCAGGGAAACGAGTACGGCTGTACCCGCCAAGAGCTTGGCAAATGAATTCATGATGTCCTCCCGGTAAGAGCGCTGCCCCACACCTCCATGCGGGGGAACACGCCCGAAAAAGCTGCCGGTCTCTGTGGTTTCACAATTTTCTCGACAGTCGAGAAAATTAATGTCAGAGATTCCCGATGCTGTCAACAACGGCTGGAGACAGCATGCGGGTGCCTTGATCTTGCTTTCGGCATGCGCCATCAGAGCGAAAAAGCACGACAGGAAAAAAGCCGTTCAGGGAGCATGCCCCAGCCCATGTCCGCCATTGCAAGTACGGAACTGGTGCGCCAGAAAAACAGCCTGTCGGTAATGGCAGCGTTGCGCCTGCACGGCAGTCTGTCCCACACCGACATGTCGACATTCACCGGGCTTGCCTCCGCAACAGTCTCGGCCATCACCACGGAACTGGAGCGGGCCGGAATCATCCTGCGCAAGGAACAGATCGCGGCCGCAGGGCGCGGGCGGCCGCGCATTCTCTTTGCACCTCGCGGGGCCTTTTGTCATGTCGCCATCGTCATCATCTCGTCCGACAGCGTGCAATATTCGCTGGTCGATTATGCCGGGAAGCTGGTGGATCGCTTTACCGAACAGAGAATGACGACTGAGAAAGGCAGGTTCGGTGGGGCGATCCGTGCTGGCCTCGCAAGGCTTGCCGATCGCTCGCGCATAGACCGACATGATATCCTGCAGGTCTCGATCAGCAGCAAGGGGCTGGTGGATGCAGCGACGGCAACGCTTCTCTGGTCGCCGGTTCTCGGTGACGAAAAGATCGATTTCCAGCAGCTGATGTCGGCGGATCAGCCCACGCGCGTGACGCTGAACAATGAAACGCTGCTTGCCGCCAAGGCCATCTGGATGCGGGAGCAGGCGAAGGACGGTAGTGCAACAGAATCCCTTGTCACGCTGTCACTCGGTCACAGCATCGGCCTCGGCATTGCCCGCGCCACCGGCGGCGCAATCGAGGTCAGCGCCCCCAATTTCGGCCATATGCTGCATCTCGCCGACGGCGCTTTATGCCGCTGCGGCACCAGAGGCTGTATCGAAGCCTATTCGGGTTTCTACGCCATCCTGCGCTCGGCCTTCGAAGCACCGCCGCAGGCAGAGCCGGCAAAATTCGTTCCTGTCGCCGAGGTGGACAAGATCGCCGCCTCCGCCCGCGCCGGCGCGCGCATGGCTCGCTTCGCCTTCCGTACCGCCGGCCTTGCGCTCGGCAACGGCCTTTCGCGCCTGTTCAGCCTGCACGGCCATATGCCGGTTTTCATCACCGGACCCGGCACACGCTATTTCGACCTTCTGGAGAGCGGCCTGCGCGACGGCCTTGCGCAATCCCAAGCCGTCCGTTTCGGCGGCATGCCAAAAATGGCCATTGCCCCCAACGAGCCGGAACTGGTGTTCGAGGGCCACATGGAACACGCGCTTTCCGCTGCCGACGATTTTATTCTGAGCGCCGAAGCCGCTCAGAAACCGGTGCGGAACTCGGCGGGCTGAGAAGGCAGCCGACGGGTGTTCAGGCCCGCTGCGCCACGGCTTCCGGATTTTCTCTGACGCCTGTCAGCTCGGCCAAGAATTCGTCCAGCGCGGCCGCCTCGTCCTTGCTCAAACGCAGGCCCTGTTTTGTGCGGCGCCAGAGAATATCCTCGGCCGAAAAAGCCCATTCATTCTCCACCAGCCAGCGCACTTCGCACTCGTAAAGCGTGCCGCCAAAATGCCGGCCAAGGCCGGAAACATCGGTGGCGGATCCGAGCAGGTGCGCTGCCTTCGTGCCGTAGTTTTTGACGAGCCGTTCGGCATAGTGCTCATCCAGGAAGGAATAACGCGAGAGCAGCGTCTTCACCTGCGCGTCAAATCGATGCACACCAAAATCGCCGCCTGGCAGGTGGGAGCCCGCCGTCCACGGCTTGCCCTTTTCACCGATTGCGGCACCGATCTTTTCCAGCGCATGTTCCGCCAGCCGCCGATAGGTGGTCAGCTTCCCCCCGAAGATGTTGAGAAGCGGCGCTTCGCCCTCTGCCTCTTCCACCTTCAGCACGTAATCGCGGGTGGCCTCCTGCGCCTTCGAGGCGCCGTCGTCAAAGAGCGGTCTGACGCCGGAATAGGTCCAGACGATATCTTCCGGCCGAACCGGCTCGCTGAAATAGTCGCTGGCCGCGTTGCAGAGATAGGAAATCTCTTCCTCGGAAATGCGCACCTTGGCCGGATCACCCTTGTAGTCGCGATCCGTTGTACCGATCAGCGTGAAATCCCGCTCATAGGGAATGGCGAAGATGATGCGATTATCAGGGTTTTGGAAGAAATAGGCGCGCGGATCGACAAATTTTTTGCGCACGATGATGTGGCTTCCCTGCACGAGCCGGACATTATGAACATCGTTGCGCCCGAAGACACCGGACAGCACATTGTCCACCCAGGGACCGGCGGCATTGACCAGCATGCGCGCCCTGTGTGTGGCCGCCCGACCGGTTTTTTCGTCCAGTGTCTCGATGAGCCAAAGCCCGCCTTCACGCCGCGCCGAAACGACCCGGGTGCGGTTCATGATCGTTGCGCCGCGATTAGCCGCATCGCGTGCATTGAGAACGACGAAACGGGCATCATCCACCCAGCCGTCGGAATATTCGAAAGCCTTGGCGAAAACAGGCTTCAGCGGCTTGCCAGCCGGATCCTTGCGAAGATCGAGCGTGCGCGTCGGCGGCAAGAGCTTTCGGCCGCCGAGATTGTCGTAAAGAAACAGGCCGAGCCGAACCATCCATGAGGGACGCACGCCGCCTTTCTGCATTGGCAGAACGAAACGCATGGGCCAGATGACATGCGGCGCCATGGCCCAAAGGATTTCCCGCTCCATCAGCGCCTCGCGCACGAGGCGGAATTCGTAATGTTCGAGATAACGCAACCCACCGTGAATGAGCTTGGTGGCGGCAGAAGACGTGCCGGAAGCGAAGTCGCCTTTTTCCGCAAGCGCCACGGAATACCCTCTGCCCACCGCATCGCGGGCAATACCGCAGCCATTAACGCCGCCGCCGATGACAAAAAGATCAAATATGTTTTCGCCGGACATGAAGCCTCCGCGACAAATGCAAGGGAAACACCCTATATGGAAAGACACCTACATAAAAACGAAAACAAAACGAATGTCAAAAGAAAATAAACGAACCAAAGAGGCGCACGTGAAAGCATGCCCGTGAGTGGTGCCTCACAGGGTGAGCCTCCTAGGAGATTTATGTTTCAACCGTGTGTCCGAGAAACCTGCTCGAGCTCGTAAAGCACCCCGCCCATATCCTTCGGATGCAGGAAAAGAACAGGATTGCCGTGCGCGCCGATCTTTGGCGTGCCATCGCCGAGAATACGGACGCCTTTTTGGATAAGGTCGTCGCGCGCCGCCAGAATATCCGGCACCTCGAAGCAGAGATGATGGGTGCCGCCGCCCGGATTGCGTTCGAGAAAAGCGGCAATCGGCGAGTTTTCCCCGAGCGGGTGAAGAAGTTCGATCTTGGTGTTATCAGCCTGAATGAACACCACCGTCACACCATGTTCCGGCAGCGATTGCGGCTCGGAAACCCGTGCGCCGAGCGCCCTGTATCGCGAAACGGCGGCATTGAGATCAGGCACCGCAAGGGCAACGTGGTTCAATCTTCCGAACATGCTCGCCGACCCCTCACGCATTTCGCCTGATGCCCTCGAGCAGATCGAGCACCTTGTTGGCCGCATCCATGACATTGGTGCCGGGGCCGAAGATTGCCGAGACGCCGTGGTCGAGCAGGAACTGATAATCCTGGCGCGGAATGACGCCGCCGACAACGACGATGATATCTTCCGCCCCCTTCTGTTTCAGCGCCTCGACCAGCTGCGGCGCAAGCGTTTTGTGACCAGCGGCAAGCGACGACATGCCGACCACATGCACCTTGTTATGAACGGCAAGCGCGGCTGCCTCCTCCGGCGTCTGGAACAGCGGTCCAGCCAGCACATCAAACCCGATATCGCCGAAGGCAGAAGCGATGACCTTTGCGCCACGATCATGCCCGTCCTGCCCGAGCTTGGCGACCATGATGCGTGGTTTTGTGCCGATCCGTTCAGCCACACCTGAAAGGCGGGCGGCAAGCGTGGCCAGCTCCGGTTCATCCTTGTAGGCCTCGCCGTAGATATCGCTCACCACCTCAGGCACGGCGGCGTGGTCGCCGAAGGCCACGCGCAACGCATCGGAAATCTCGCCGACGGTGGCGCGTGCACGGGCTGCGACAACGGCGGCTTCGAGAATATTGCCCTTGCCGCTGCGGGCCACCTCCGAGAGCGCCTGCAAAGCGGCGGTTACGTACTTGCCATCGCGACGACGGCGCGTGTCTTCGATGCGGCGGATTTGCGCAGCGCGCACGGCGGCATTGTCGATATCGAGAACATCGATATCCTCTTCCGTTTCCAGCCGGTAACGGTTGACGCCGACTATCACCTCCTCGCCCTTGTCCACCGCCGCCTGCCGACGGGTCGCGGCCTCTTCGATCAGTCGTTTCGGCAGACCTTCCGCCACGGCTTTTGTCATGCCACCAAGCCCCTCGACCTCCTCGATCAGAGCCCAGGCCTTCTCAGCCAGCTCATTCGTCAGGCTTTCGACATAATAGGAACCGGCCAAAGGATCCACGACCCTTGTGACGCCGGTCTCATGCTGGAGGATCAGCTGGGTATTGCGGGCAATGCGGGCGGAGAATTCCGTCGGCAGAGCAATCGCCTCATCGAAGGAATTGGTGTGCAGCGACTGCGTGCCGCCGAGCACGGCGGACATCGCCTCGAAAGCGGTGCGGACGATGTTGTTATAGGGGTCTTGCTCCTGCAGCGACACGCCCGATGTCTGGCAATGGGTGCGCAGCATCAGCGACGAGGCCTTCTGCGGCTTGAACTCCTCCATGATGCGTGACCAAAGCAGGCGCGCGGCGCGCAGCTTGGCCGCCTCCATGAAGAAATTCATGCCGATGGCGAAAAAGAACGACAGGCGGCCGGCAAAATCATCGACATTCAGCCCCTTAGCAAGCGCGGCCCGCACATATTCGCGACCGTCTGCCAGCGTAAACGCAAGCTCCTGCACCAGCGTCGCGCCGGCCTCCTGCATGTGATAGCCTGATATGGAGATGGAGTTGAATTTCGGCATCTCCCTAGCCGTATATTCGATGATATCCGCGATGATCCGCATCGAGGGTTCCGGCGGATAGATATAGGTGTTGCGGACCATGAACTCCTTGAGGATATCGTTCTGGATGGTGCCGGAAAGCGCTGCACGCGGAACGCCCTGCTCCTCCCCCGCAACGATGAAATTGGCGAGCACGGGAATGACGGCCCCGTTCATGGTCATGGAGACGGAGACCTTTTCGAGCGGAATGCCGTCGAACAGGATTTTCATGTCCTCGACGCTATCGATCGCAACGCCCGCCTTTCCGACATCGCCCTCCACGCGTGGATGGTCGCTGTCATAACCGCGGTGGGTGGCGAGATCGAAGGCGACGGAAACGCCCTGCTGGCCGGCGGCCAGCGCCTTGCGGTAAAAGGCATTGGAGGCTTCCGCGGTGGAGAAACCGGCATATTGACGGATGGTCCAGGGCCGTCCGGCATACATGGTGGCGCGCGGACCGCGGGTGAAAGGGGCAAATCCCGGCAGGCTGTTAAGATGGGAAACATGTTGCAGGTCGTCTGCTGTATAAAGCGGTTTGACCTCGATACCCTCAGGGGTGTGCCAGACGAGTGTGTCCGGTGAGCGCTTCAGCTCCTTTTCAGCAAGGTGAAGCCAATCCCGCACCGTATTTTCACCCGACATGCATCTCTCCCCTTTTGCATTTCGCTTCAGCATTCTGGCGGGAGATCGTGACGAAAATCGAACGATCTACCCCGTGCCCATAAACCGCTGCGGCCCGCTTGCGTTCCGAAGAAACGGCAGCAGCGTTACTCGAACTCGAGAATGACCTCGTCCACCGCGAGGCTGTCGCCTGGTTTTGCCGCCACTCTCGCAACACGGCCGCGTTTTTCCGCGCGCAGGATGTTTTCCATTTTCATGGCCTCCACCGTCGCCAGCGCCTGCCCGGCCTCCACCTCGTCACCCTCACCCACCGAGATACCGGTAATGACACCGGGCATGGGGCAGAGCAGCAGTTTCGAGGTATCCGGCGGCAGTTTTTCCGGCATCAGCAGCGCCAGTTCCGCCACGCGCGGGCTGCGCACGCGGGCGAGAACATCCATGCCGCGCCAGCGCAGGCGAACCGCTGCACCCGCAAGATCGACCTTGGCAGCGATGACCTCGCCTGCCACCGTAAACAGGCCAAGGCTTTGGCCAGGACGCCAGCCGGTATCGATGGTCAGCGCCATCCCATCCTCAAAACGCACCGCCGCGCCATCCGCACCGGTTTCGACGCTGACCCCGTGGCGGAACGCGCCAAACGAAACCACCCAGTCACCACCGACAATGCGGCGGTGATTGCCGATGGTACCCGAGATTTCAACCGCGCGGTTTTGCAGGCGCTGATTGACGATGGCGGCAATGGCGGAAAGCTTGCGCGCGGCGGCATCATCCGGCTCGACGCCGGAAAAGCCTTCCGGAAACTCTTCTGCTATGAAGCCGGTCGTCAGCCTGCCTGCGCGAAAACGCTCATGCTGCATGACGGCGGATAGAAAAGGCAGATTGTGGCCGATGCCTTCAACCTCAAAACGATCCAATGCCTCTCCCATGGCATCGATGGCTGTCGCCCGATCCTTGCCTAGAGCGCACAGCTTGGCGATCATCGGATCGTAATACATCGAGATTTCGCCGCCTTCGAAGACGCCGGTATCGTTGCGAAGAATGGTGCCGTTTTCCTGCGCCCCCTCATGCGGCGGGCGATATCGCGTCAGTCGGCCAATAGAGGGCAGGAAGTTGCGATAGGGGTCTTCGGCATAAAGCCGGCTTTCGATTGCCCAGCCGTTCAGCTTCACATCCGCCTGCCCGAAGGAGAGCTTTTCACCTGATGCCACACGGATCATCTGCTCGACCAGATCGATGCCCGTGACCAGTTCCGTCACCGGATGTTCCACCTGCAAACGGGTGTTCATTTCAAGGAAATAAAAGTTGCGGTCGCCATCGACGATGAATTCCACCGTGCCGGCCGAGTGGTAACCGACCGCTCTCGCCAGCGCCACGGCCTGCTCGCCCATTGCCTTCCGCGTCGCCTCGTCCAGAAAGGGCGACGGCGCTTCCTCGATGACCTTTTGGTTACGCCGCTGGATCGAGCATTCGCGCTCCCCGAGGTAAAGGATATTGCCGTGCTTGTCGCCCAGCACCTGAATTTCGATATGGCGCGGCTGGGTGACGAATTTCTCGATGAAGATGCGATCGTCACCAAAGGAGGATTTTGCCTCGTTTTTGGAGGACTGAAAACCCTCGCGCGCTTCGGCATCGTTGAAGGCAATACGCATGCCTTTGCCGCCGCCGCCGGCAGAGGCCTTGATCATGACGGGATACCCGATCTGGGACGCGATCTTCACCGCCTCATCTGCATCCTCGATCAGCCCCATATGGCCGGGAACGGTGGATACGCCGGCGTTCGCCGCCAGTTTCTTCGACGTTATCTTGTCACCCATGGCCTCGATCGCGCCAACGGGCGGACCGATAAAAACGACACCCGCCTTTTCCAGCGCCTGCGCGAAGGCGGCGTTTTCCGACAGGAAGCCATAGCCGGGATGGACAGCATCCGCCCCGGTCTTCTTGATCGCCTCGAGAATCTTCTCGATGACGATATAGGACTGTGACGAGGGTGCCGGGCCAATGTGGACGGCCTCATCCGCTTGTCTCACATGCAGCGCATTGGCATCCGCGTCCGAATAAACCGCAACGGTGGCGATGCCCATCTTCTTCGCCGTCTTGATGACCCGGCATGCGATCTCGCCGCGATTGGCGATAAGGATTTTCTTGATCATGCGGTTATGCCCCTCTTCCCTCAGCACGAACCTTGAGCAGCCGTCAAATCTCGAAGAAATTCTCGAAGGACTCCGGGAAGTTCTGCCGCGCGACGCGTTCGTCTATGACGAGCATCGCCTGGTAGGAAACAGGATCGAAATTCTTCTCCGCCGGCACCACCTCACGGCCGAAAAGCAGGTTAAGGCGGGCGGCGTCGAGATTGCCGCGCTCGAAGGGCTCAGGACCAAAATGGTGCCAGAGCGAGTGCAGGAAGGCAGCATCGATGCGATGCTCCTTGGTGTCGTTGCGCGCCCGCCGGGGTATCATCTTTATCGGTGTTACCCCTTTGGGGTTGGCGCGGCGGATGGTGAACTGGACGCCCGTGCTCGGCATGCCGGAGGGAAAACCCTTGTGTTTGGTCATTTCGGGCAGGTTCGCCATCTCTAATCCTTCTCTTTTTTCTTACGCCTTGCCGATCTTGTCCTGCGTCTTCGTGTCGAAGTCGGAGGCATCGTGGCGTTCATGCAATTGTTCGGACGGATCGCCCGAGGTCTTGTTGACGATCACGCCGCGTTTGACAGCAGGGCGTCCGCCGATTTCCAGCGTCCAGCGCATCAGGTTCTTATAGCCGTCCGCCTCCAGAAATGCACCCGCATCGCCATAGGCCTGGCCGAGCGCGATCTTGCCATACCATGGCCAGACGGCCATATCGGCAATCGTGTATTCGGAGCCGGCGAGATATTGGTTTTCAGCAAGGTGGCGGTCGAGCACGTCGAGCTGGCGTTTAACTTCCATGGCGTAACGGTCGATCGCATATTTGATCTTGATCGGCGCGTAGGCATAAAAATGGCCGAAACCGCCGCCGAGGAAGGGGGCGGATCCCATCTGCCAGAACAGCCAGTTCAGTGCCTGCGTGCGGGCATTGCCCTCCTTCGGCAGGAACGCGCCGAATTTTTCCGCGAGGTAAACGAGGATCGAGCCGCTTTCGAAAACCCGCGTCGGCTCAGATGTCGAATGATCCATCAGCGCCGGGATCTTGGAATTGGGATTGACGCCAACAAACCCGGAACCGAACTGGTCGCCTTCGCCGATCTTGATCAGCCACGCATCATAGTCTGCGTCCTTGTGGCCTGCAGCCAGCAATTCTTCCAGCATGATGGTGACCTTCTGGCCGTTCGGCGTGGCCAGCGAATAAAGCTGCAGCGGATGTTTGCCGACAGGCAACTCCTTGTCATGGGTGGGACCGGCGATCGGGCGGTTGATGTTGGCGAACTGGCCGCCATTGCCCTTTTCCCAGGTCCAGACCTTGGGCACTTCATATCCGGCGGGGAAATTATCAGCAGAGGAATTTTCGGCCATGAAAATGGGTCCTTGTGCGTTTCGGGAGGACATCCGGACATCCGGGCGCCTGAACATCCATATAGTAAGGTGGCCGAAGCATTTTTCCAGCCCTTCAGCAGATCAGAGCGGAATGGTATCGTGTTTCTTCCAGCGGGTTTCCACGTTCTTGTTGCGCAGCGACGCAAACGCGCGGGCGATGCGGCGGCGCGAGGAATGCGGCATGATGACCTCATCGATAAATCCGCGCTCCGCCGCGACGAAGGGATTGGCGAAACGCTCCTCATATTCTCTTGTTCGCGCGGCGATCTTTTCTGGATCGGAGAGCTCTGAGCGATAGAGAATTTCCGCCGCCCCCTTCGCTCCCATCACGGCGATTTCCGCGGTCGGCCAGGCATAATTCACATCAGCGCCGATATGTTTGGAGGCCATCACGTCATAAGCGCCGCCATAGGCCTTGCGGGTGATCAGCGTCACCATCGGCACCGTCGCCTCCGAATAGGCGAAGAGAAGTTTCGCGCCGTGCTTGATGACGCCGCCATATTCCTGCGCCGTACCGGGCAGGAAACCGGGCACATCCACCAAAGTCAGAAGCGGAATATTGAAGGCGTCGCAGAAGCGCACGAAACGCGCCGCCTTGCGCGAACTGTCGATATCGAGGCAGCCGGCCAGCACCATCGGCTGGTTGGCGACGACGCCGACCGTCTGGCCTTCGAGACGGATGAAGCCGGTGATGATGTTGCGGGCAAAGGCCTCCTGCAACTCGAAGAAATCGCCCTCGTCGGCCAGCGCGTGGATCAGCTCCTTCATGTCATAGGGCTTGCTGGAACTGTCGGGGATCAGCGTATCGAGCCGCGCTTCCAGGCGCGCCGGATCGTCGTGGAACGGCCGCACAGGCGGCTTTTCGCGATTGTTGAGCGGCAGGAAATCGAACAGCAGCCGCACATGTTCCAGCGTCTCGATGTCGTTTTCGTAAGCGCCATCGGCGACAGAGGATTTTTTTGTGTGGGTGGAGGCTCCGCCCAGTTCTTCGGCCGTAACGATCTCGTTCGTGACCGTCTTCACCACATCCGGCCCCGTCACGAACATGTAGGAGGTATCGCGCACCATGAAGATGAAATCGGTCATGGCAGGCGAATAAACCGCGCCGCCCGCGCAAGGCCCCATGATGACGGAGATCTGCGGCACGACGCCGGAGGCGACGACATTGCGCTTGAAAACATCTGCATAACCGCCGAGCGAAGCCACGCCTTCCTGAATACGCGCGCCGCCGCTATCGTTGAGGCCTATCACCGGCGCACCGTTGCGGACCGCCATATCCATGATCTTGCAGATTTTCTGGGCGTGGGTTTCCGAGAGCGAGCCGCCGAGCACGGTAAAATCCTGCGAGAACACATAGACCTGCCGGCCATTGATGGTGCCCCAGCCGGTCACGACGCCGTCTCCTGCCACCTTCTGCTCCGCCATGCCGAAATCCACCGCCCGGTGGGTGACATACATGTCATATTCTTCGAAGGAGCCTTCATCGAGCAGCACGTCGATGCGCTCGCGCGCCGTCAGCTTGCCCTTGGCATGCTGCGCATCGATGCGCTTGACGCCGCCGCCGAGCCGCGCCTCTTGTCGCCGCGTTTCCAATTGCTCCAGAATGCCGGGCATGTTTCCTCCGTGCGTTTCCCCAAAATCAATAGCTTAGAAAACATTCGCCTAGAAGCCTTGATCGTGCGCGTATGCGTGCCATAAATATTTGCAATATTTATTTTTGCAAAGTTGCAACATGGCGATGGAAAAACTCTTTATCGGCCGCAAGGTGCGCGGCCTTCGCGAAAATGTCCGCGCCACGCAGGCGCAGTTTGCCGAACGGCTGGGCATCTCTGCAAGTTACCTGAACCAGATCGAAAACAACCAGCGCCCCGTTTCGGCCAGCGTTCTGGTGACGCTGGTGGAAAAATTTCAACTCGACATGGCGGAACTGGCAACAGGCGAAAGCGACCGGCTGGTTTCCGCCGTGCGCGAGGCGCTGAAAGACCCACTGTTCCTGAATTACGAGCCTGGGCTTCAGGAGTTGAAGCTGATTGCCCAGAATGCACCGGGTTTTGCCCATGCGCTGCTGCGCGCCCATCAGGCCTATCGGCAAAACAGCGAGCAACTGGTGCAGCTGGATGACCGGCTGGGCCGCGGCACCGCGCAGGTGGAAAGAACTCCCTATGAGGAGGTGCGAGACTTCTTCCACTTCGTTGACAATTACGTTGCCGAGATCGATCTTCTGGCCGAGGAGCTGGCGCAGGAACTGGAGATCGAGGGAGGCGAGACCGACGGCATTCTGGCAGCGCATCTCAGGAACCGTTACGGCATCCATATCACAAGAACCGAGGCGGCAGGCGGGTTGATCCGGCATTTCGATCCTGTCGGCAAAACGCTCGCCCTCAGCTCCTACATGGCCGCGTCCACCCGCTGTTTTCAGCTTGCGTTACAGATCGCCCAGCTTCACGCCGGCGCGACGGTGGACAGGGTGCTCGCCGGCGCCGATTTCCGCAACACGGAAGCGGCCGAAATCTGTCGTATCGGACTGCACAACTATTTTGCGGCAGCCCTCATCCTGCCCTACGGACAATTTCACCGGGCGGCGCAGGAGCTACGCCACGATCTCGAACTTCTCGCCGTGCGTTTCGGCGCGAGCCTTGAGCAGGTGGCCCACCGGCTGAGCACCTTGCAACGGCCGGGTATGAAAGGCGTACCGATCTTCTTCGCCAAGATCGACCGCGCCGGCAATATCACCAAACGCCACAGCGCCACGCGGCTGCAATTTGCCCGTTTTGGCGCGGCCTGTCCGCTGTGGAATATCCATCAGGCTTTCGAAAGCTCCGACAGGATCGTTCGGCAGCTGGCGGAAACGCCTGACGGCGTGCGCTATCTTTCCATTGCAACACAGATCGAGAAAGCCGGCGCCGGTTTCAATACGGAAAGGCCGCGTTACGCCATCGCGCTTGGCTGCGAAATTTCCCACGCGCAGAACTTCGTTTACGCCGATACGCTCGATCTCGGCAATGCGGCGTCCTTCAAACCGATCGGCATTTCCTGTCGCGTGTGCGAAAGGGTGGATTGCGTGCAGCGCGCCGTGCCGCCGCTGAAACGAAAATTGCAGTTCGATCATCTATCCCGCGGTGCTCTACCCTATCGGATCGCGGATTTTTAAGGCTCACGCGGCCAGTCACGGCAAAGGTGCCATGGCGCGCCGCATGATGTTGGCATAATAGCCCCAGAACAACCGGGCGGCGACAGAACGCCATGGTGACCAGAGAGTTGCGCGTTCCGCCAGCCACTTCGCTTCCGGCCTTACCTCGAGATCAAGTGCATGCGCCACCGCCGATCGCAGCGCCACATCCCCCACCGGAAAGATATCCGGGTGCCCGCCGCAGAACATCAGATAGACCTCCGCCGTCCACGGTCCTATGCCACGAAGCGCCACGAGTTCGGAGAGGGCGGCACTCCCCTCCTTGCGCACCACGCCATCAAGATCGACCTTTCCTTCGGCGACGGCGCGGGCCAGCCCTTCAAGCGTCGACGCCTTGGCGCGCGACAGGCCGAAGGTGGCGCGCAATTGCTCGGGCGCGGCCAGATAATTCTCCGCCGTGACCGCGCCGCCGGTGCCAGCAATGATTCTCGCCCAGATGGCATTGGCGCTGGCGCGCGACACCATCTGCGACACGACGATATGGGCAAGGCCGGCAAAGCCGGGCTCGTGAATGCGCAGTTCCAGCGGACCGGCTATTTCAATGACGGGGCGCAGCGCCGGATCAAGGAGAGCGAGATGTTCCAGCCCTTCGTTGATGTCGTCCATCCCGGTGATGATTTTCATATCGGTCATTCCCTTCGCCGCCAGCCCGCTGGCGGGGAGCATTAAAACATGGCAGAAGAAACCATGCCTTCGCCTCGCCGTCAAAAACCGGTTTACCGTTTCGCGCCCAGCTCCAACGGCCGGCTGCACCTCGGCCATGCGCTCTCCGCTTTCCTGAACCATGACATGGCGCGGAATAATGACGGCCGCTTTCATTTGCGCATTGAGGATATCGACCAGACTCGCTGCACCCCGGAGTTGGAACAGGCGATCTATGATGACCTCGGCTGGCTAGGCCTCGACTGGGAAGAACCGGTCCGGCGGCAATCACAGCATTTCGATGAATACCGCGCGTCTCTGGACAGGCTGATCAAGGCCGATCTTGTCTATCCCGCCTTCTTGAGCCGTGGCGAAACCAAAGCCCTCGTCCGCGCCTTCGAAGCGGAGGGCAATTTGTGGCCGCGTGATCCCGATGGCGCACCGCTCTACCCTGATATCGACAGGCAAAGACCAAAAGCCGAGCAGGAAGCTCTGCTAGCCTCTGGCCGGCCGCACGCATGGCGCCTCGACATGGAAAAGGCGATCCGTGCCACTGCGAGTCCCCTTTTCTGGCAGGAAAGCGGCGATGGCGAGACGGGACTGATCGAGGCTCGCCCCGCGCTCTGGGGCGATGTCGTGCTTTCGCGGTCCGATGCGCCCTCCAGCTATCATCTCTCCGTTGTCGTCGACGATGCGCTACAGGGTATTACCCATGTGGTACGCGGCATGGATCTCTTCCATGCGACCGCGATCCATCGGCTTCTGCAGCAACTGCTGGATTTGCCGCAGCCTGCCTATCATCATCACAGGCTGATCCTTGGCACGGATGGGCGCAAGCTTTCGAAAAGCGAGGGCAGCACCGGCCTTTCTGCCCTTCGTGCCGAAGGGGCAACGCCTTCAGATATCCGCCGGATTGTCGGCCTCGTCTAACGCCCGCTCCCGGCGTATGCCATTGCTGCCGATATTGCGTCGGATAATTTGACGGACCTTGTATTTCATCAGGGCGGCATTCACCTCCGCGCCCAGCATGAAGATGACGCCGACCATGTAAAGGAAGACCAGAACCACCATCACAGACGCAAGTCCGGCGTAGGTGGCGGCATAATTGGCGAAGGTGGAGAGGTAATAGGCGAAGATCGCTGCACCGATGACCCAGAAAAGCAGGGTCAGCAGCACGCCCGGCCAGACATCCCAGATGCGCCGCTTGCCAGCGGGCAGCCACAGGTGAGCCGCCACGAGGCCGGCGGTAAGCACCACGATCGTGCCGTAGAGACCAAGGCTGGAGACCGTGTTCAGCAGATCTGTCAGCCACGGGAACCGCGCTTCGGCAAAGGATGCGGCGACAGGCACCGCAACCAGAACGATGCTGATGCCGGCAAAGACCACGACCGCAATCAAAACATAGAGAAGGCTGAGCAGGCGGGTCACATACCACCAGCGCGTCTCGGTGACACGATAGGCGCGGTTCAGCGAAATTCGCAGCGCCTCAACGCCGTTGGACGCAAAATAAGCGGCCGCCAAAACCGAAATTGTCAACAGCCCGCCACGGGGAATGGTCAGAACCTGCTGCACCTGCGCGGCAAGCGGTCCCGCAATGGCGGCTGGCCATGTATCGAAAATGAGATGTACCGCCGTTTCGGAAAACTGGTCGGCGCCGAGAAAACCGGCGAGCGCCGTGCCGAAGATGAGAAACGGAAACAGGGCCAGCAGAATGGAGAGCGCCATGTGGCTCGCCATCGCCCAGCCGTCATCCTCGGCGAAATGGGAATAGGCATCGAAGGCAACCTTGCCTGCCAGGCGCACTGCGGCAACCATGTCACCTCCATTCATCGGCATTTCATTTGTAACTTCGCGCTGAATATGGAAAATCAGCTTCGTTTTGTACAGCGCGCAAGCCCGGCTTTCGGTTCCGTCACTGAAAAGGATTTTGCGCAATTTAATCTCGTCTGCCCGGAGATGTCCGGGGCAAAAAACCAGCAGCGGAGCGGCCATGTCTGAAAAACCGGTCGCCATCATCACCGGCTGTTCCTCTGGCATCGGCGCCTATTGCGCCAGCGCGCTGCAACGGGACGGCTGGCGGGTCTTCGCCACCGTGCGCCGCATCGGCGACATGGCGGCGCTTGAAAATCAGGGCGTCGAGGCCCTGATCATGGATTACACAAAACCCGAAACCATCGCTGCCTTGGTCGAAACTGTCGCAACCCGAACCCGCGGCCGGATTGATGCGCTCTTCAACAATGGCGCTTATGGCCAGCCGGGGGCGGTGGAGGATTTGCCTGTCGAAGCGTTACGCGCGCAGTTCGAAACCAATGTCTTCGGCTGGCACGATCTGACACGGCGGGTCATACCCTTCATGCGCGACAGGGCTTCGGGCCGCATTGTGCATTGCTCTTCTATTCTGGGCCTCGTTCCTTATCGCTATCGGGGCGCTTACACGGCATCGAAATTCGCAATCGAAGGGCTGGGTGTGACGCTGCGCATGGAGCTTGAGGGCAGCGGCATTCACGTGAGTCTCATCGAACCTGGACCGATCACCTCAAAATTCACGGCGACGGCGCTTGCCCACGTCAGGCAACATATCGATCTCGAAAACTCGGCTCATGCCGCGGAATATAAACGGCAACTCGCCCGCATGGATGGCTCCGGCCCAGTCAACCGCCACAAACTCGGCCCTGATGCTGTCTATGCGGTGCTGAAACATGCCCTGACGGCGGCAAAGCCGAGACCGCATTATCCCGTTACTGTTCCAGCCAAACAGGGTCTTATCCTGAAACGGCTCTTGCCTGCCGGACTTTTCTATCGTCTGTTGCGGAGATTCGATTGAGGAGGAGTATCCCCTAAATGTCCGGCTTCACCACCGTTCTGGCCCTTATCGTCATGGGCCTCGTTGTCATCGTGTTGATACGCGGCCTCTTCAACATGCTGAAAGGGCAGGACGCCAACCGCTCAAACAAGCTGATGCAGCTTCGCCTGTTGTTGCAGGCCATCGCCATCGTGCTGATCATGCTCACCCTCTGGCTGACCGGCGGCGGCCGCTGACATGGTCAAGCTGAACAAGATTTATACCCGCACCGGCGACAAGGGCACGACCGCACTGGTTTCCGGCCCGCGCCGCCTGAAGCACGATCTACGCGTCGAGGCCTATGGCACCGTCGACGAGACCAATTCGGCTATCGGCGTCGCGCGGCTTCACACGGTCGGCATGGATAAGCTCGATGCGATGCTTTTCCGAATTCAGAACGATCTCTTCGATCTCGGCGCCGATCTAGCCACGCCCGACGATGGCGAGCCACTCTCCTATGAGCCGCTGCGCATCGTCGAGAGCCAGGTCACCCGACTGGAGACCGAAATCGACGAACTCAACGCCTCTCTTGAGCCGCTTACCTCCTTTGTCCTGCCGGGCGGCAGCGCGGCAGCAGCCAATCTGCACATGGCGCGGACAATCTGCCGGCGGGCGGAGAGGTTGATGGTGGAGCTTTCCGTCGCCGAGAGTGAAATCGTCAGTCCCGCGGCCATCAAATATGCAAACCGCCTGTCGGATTTCCTTTTCGTGGCCGCCCGCTTCGCCAATGATGCGGGCCGGGCCGACATTTTGTGGGTTCCAGGCAAGAACCGCTAGATCGCATCAATCGCGCTAATGAGGGCGTTCCATGTTCATACCGCTGCACGATGCGAACTCCCTCAAACATATCCGGCTGCAATATGTTACAATCGGCCTGATCGTGGTGAATATTCTCGTCTGGCTGTTTACTGGCGTTCTTGCCAGCGATACTGAGGCCAATGCGGCGGCGCTTGGCCTCGGCTTCATCCCCGCGGTGGTGTTCGATTATGCCTATCTGGAACCGGCGCTACAGGTGGTGCCTGATGATCTCACCGTCATCACCTATTCTTTTCTTCACCTCGACTTCTGGCATCTTGCCGGAAACATGCTGTTTCTCTGGGTGTTCGGCGACAATGTCGAGGATGCGCTCGGCCATTTCCGCTTCCTGATCTTCTATATCCTCTGCGCGGTCGCGGGAGCGCTGTTTCACGGCCTAGTGGCTCCCACCTCGGAGGGACCGCTGATCGGCGCTTCAGGCGCGGTGTCCGGAGTGGTTGCGGCCTATTTTCTGCTGCATCCCAAGGTTCGCGTGTGGGTGCTCGTCTTCATGCGCATTCCGCTTCCCCTGCCCGCTTTCATTCCGCTGGCGCTATGGATTGGCCAGCAGTTCCTGATGCTGGTCCTCGGGCTTGAGGAAAACGTTTCCTGGGGTGCGCATGTCGGCGGCATTTTGGCGGGCGCGATCTTGGTTATTTTCATGCGCAGGCGGGGCGTTCCCCTGTTTGACCGAACGATTGTTCCACCGAGGGCGGCGCAGTTCAAGAATACGTCGCAAACGGCGGGGTTGTCGCAAATCGAACGCGGCTATGACGGCGGTAGATGAGCGTTGCGTGGGAGATAGAGTATTTACGTTAACGTAAACGTAAGATATGCCTTACGTGCATGTGATAATGAAGATTGATCCGTTGTGTTTGCGGGAAAAATGCTTATCCATGTCGCCACCTGTTTTTGGAGGTCCGCGCGGTCAACTGGCCCAAGCGGACAGGAGTTTGAGGAAGACCGCCGATGAAAATCCTTGTCCCCGTTAAACGAGTCGTCGATTACAACGTGAAGATCCGGGTTAAGCCCGATGGTTCTGGCGTTGAGCTTGCCAACGTCAAGATGTCGATGAACCCCTTCGACGAAATCTCGGTGGAAGAGGCCCTTCGCCTGAAGGAAGCCGGCAAGGCAGAAGAAGTCGTGGTCGTTTCCATCGGACCTGCCAAGGCGGAAGAAACGCTGCGCACCGCGCTTGCCATGGGTGCGGACCGCGCCATCCTGATCGAGACCGACGAAACCGTCGAGCCGCTCGCCGTCGCAAAGCTCTTGAAGGGCGTGGCCGAGGCTGAGCAGCCTGGTCTCGTCATCGTCGGCAAGCAGGCGATCGACGACGACTCGAACCAGACCGGCCAGATGCTGGCTGCCCTGCTCGGCTGGGGCCAGGGCACCTTCGCATCCAAGGTCGAGCCGTCGGATGGCAAGGTGGCAGTCACCCGTGAAGTTGATGGCGGCCTGCAGACGATCGAGCTTAAGCTTCCCGCCGTCGTCACCACCGATCTTCGCCTGAACGAACCGCGCTATGCATCGCTGCCGAATATCATGAAGGCCAAGAAGAAGCCGCTCGACAAAAAGGCTCCGGCCGATTTCGGCGTCGACGTCTCGCCGCGCCTGAAGGTGCTGAAGACCGAGGAGCCCGCAGGCCGCAAGGCTGGCATCAAGGTCGCTTCGGTTGGCGAGCTCGTCGAAAAGCTCAAAGCTGACGGCATTCTCTAAGTTTCGGAAAAGGGAGATATTCTCATGGCCATTCTTCTTCTGGCAGAACACGACAACGCAACCCTTTCCGACCTGACCGGCAAGACGCTGACGGCGGCAACGCAAATCGGCGGCGACGTGCATGTGCTTGTCGCCGGTTCGGGCGCCAAGGGTGCCGCCGACGCGGCGGCGAAACTTTCCGGCGTCTCCAAGGTGCTGCTTGCCGACGACGCATCCTACGCCAATTCACTGGCCGAGCCGCTGGCAGCGCTGATCGTCTTGCTCGCGCCTTCCTACGACGTCATCATCGCTCCTGCGACCGCTTCTGCCAAGAACGTCATGCCGCGCGTTGCGGCCCTTCTCGACGTGGCGCAGGTCTCTGAGATCATCGAAGTCGTATCGCCTGATACCTTCAAGCGCCCGATCTATGCCGGCAACGCCATCCAGACCGTGCAGGCAACCGATGCCAGGAAGGTCATCACCGTGCGTCCGACCGCCTTTGCGGCAGCGGCAGAAGGTGGTTCGGCATCGGTCGAGACGATCGCGGTCGCTGAAAACCCCGGCGTCTCCTCTTTCGTTTCCGACGCGCTTGCCTCGTCCGACCGTCCGGAACTGACCTCCGCGAAAATCATCATCTCCGGTGGCCGTGCCCTCGGTTCTTCGGACAAATTCAAAGAAGTCATCCTTCCCGTTGCCGACAAGCTGGGTGCGGCCGTTGGTGCATCGCGCGCTGCTGTCGATGCCGGTTATGCGCCGAACGACTGGCAGGTTGGCCAGACCGGCAAGGTGGTCGCACCGCAGCTTTACATCGCGGCCGGCATTTCCGGTGCCATCCAGCATCTGGCCGGCATGAAGGATTCGAAGGTCATCGTCGCCATCAACAAGGATGAAGAAGCGCCGATCTTCCAGGTCGCCGATTACGGTCTCGTCGCAGACCTGTTCGAAGCTCTGCCGGAACTGCAAAAAGCCCTTTGATTTTCAATACATGATGAAGGCGGCGCGTTTTTTGAACGCGCCGCCTTCTCTTTTTCGGCGATATGCGTAACATCGCCAGCGAATTAGCAGATGAAGCACATGGGAGAACCGCATATGACCGCCCCCTTTAAGAACATCGGTGTCATCGGAGCCGGTCAGATGGGATGCGGCATAGCGCATGTTTCCGCCATTGCCGGCTACAGGGTCCATATCTACGATCTTTCGAAGGAAGGCATCGAGGCCGGCCTTGCCACGATCAACGGCAATCTCGCCCGCCAGGTGACTAACGGCAAGCTTTCCGACGAGGCCCGCAAGCAGGCACTGACACTCATCAGCGGTTCGACCGACGTCAACGATCTGGCGCCGATGGATCTTGTCATCGAAGCCGCCACGGAAAATGAAGAGATCAAGCGCAAAATCTATGCGCAGGTCTGCCCGGTCCTGAAGCCCGAGGCACTGCTCGCCACCAACACGTCTTCACTTTCCATCACCCGGCTTGCTTCCGCCACCGACCGTCCCGAACAGTTCATGGGCATCCACTTCATGAACCCGGTGCCGGTCATGAAGCTGGTGGAACTGGTGCGCGGCATCGCCACCAATGAAAAGACCTTCGATGCGGCCAAGGACTATGTGCGGACGCTTGAAAAGGCGATCACCGTGGCCGAGGATTTCCCGGCCTTCATCGTCAACCGCATCTTGCTACCGATGATCAATGAGGCGATCTACACGCTTTATGAGGGCGTCGGCTCGGTGGAAGCCATCGACACCGCCATGCGGCTCGGCGCAAACCACCCGATGGGTCCGCTGCAACTCGCAGACTTCATCGGTCTCGACACCTGTTTATCGATCATGCAGGTGCTGCATGACGGCCTCTCCGACAGCAAGTACCGCCCCTGCCCGCTGCTGGTCAAATATGTCGAGGCCGGCTGGCTCGGCCGCAAATCCGGCCGCGGCTTTTACGACTATCGCGGTGAAACGCCGGTTCCGACGCGGTAGAAACACCAGGGGGCGGGAGAGAAGAATCCCTCCCGCAGCCTCAGTTTACTTCGACGCTGCAGCCGTCACCAAGGCCTTCGCATCTTCGCTGTCCCAAGCGGCCGGCCCGTTCATCGCGCCAAGCAGGCAACCATTTTCATCAAGCAGCAGGGTGGCAGGCAAGCCAAAGGCGAGCCCTTCCTTTTTGAGGACATTGAAAACGCCCATGGAGCTGTCACGGTAGTGCTTCAGGGAATCGATTCTGTATTCATCCATGAAGGCTTTCGGCTTTTCATCGCCACCCGTATCGATGTTGACGGCCACGACTTCAAAGCCGTCACCACCCTTGTCCTTCTCGAGCGCATTAAGGGCCGGCATTTCTTCGCGGCAGGGCACGCACCACGTCGCCCAGAGGTTGAGCAGCACTGTCTTGCCCTTGAGATCGGCAAGGCTCATGTCTTTCCCCTCTGGCCCCTTGAAGGAGAGCGGAATGACGCGCGGGGTGTCCGCCGCCGACATGGCGGCCACCTGCCCCTTCAGAAACGGTTTCATCGAGGCGATGCGGTTTGCCGCACCCTCACATAAACTGGCCTCTGCCACCGCTGCCCCTTGAACCGGGCTCTCAGACCCAATATGCCTGAACCAGACCGCGCCCGCACCGGCGAGCACACCGGCAACGGCAGCAATTGCAACCAACTTGGCGGAAGGAAGCCTGAACGGCCTTTTTTCTGTCATCGAATACTCCAGGGCACGACATATGGCTGACGGCACAGATCAGAAATCCTCCAACCAGATGTGGGGCGGGCGTTTCGCTTCCGGGCCATCTGCCATCATGGAAGAGATAAATGCCTCCATCGGCTTCGACAAGAAGCTTTACGCCCAGGATATCCGCGGCTCTATGGCGCATGCCACCATGCTGGCATCTAAAGGCATTATTTCGATCGAAGATAAAGACAAGATCATTGAGGGTCTGAACACGATCCTGTCAGAGATCGAAGCCGGCAGTTTCGAATTCTCCCGCAAGCTCGAAGATATTCACATGAATATCGAGGCGCGGCTTGCGACCCTGATTGGCCCAGCCGCCGGCCGTCTGCACACCGCCCGCTCGCGCAACGACCAGGTCGCTCTCGATTTCCGCCTTTGGGTCAAGGAAGAGTTGCAGAAGACCGAGGGCATGCTGACCGCCCTCATCGCCGCCTTCCTTGATCGCGCGGAGGAAAATGCCGATACGGTCATGCCCGGCTTCACCCACTTGCAGACGGCGCAGCCCGTCACCTTCGGCCATCATTGCATGGCCTATGTGGAAATGTTCGGCCGTGACCGCGCCCGTGTGCGCCATGCCATCGAGCATTTGGACGAAAGCCCGATCGGCGCAGCAGCCCTTGCCGGCACCGGCTACCCAATCGACCGCCACATGACGGCCAAGGCCCTCGGCTTCCGCGAGCCGACCCGCAACTCCATCGACACCGTCTCCGACCGCGATTTCGCGCTGGAGTTTCTCTCCATCGCCTCCATCTGCGCCACGCATCTGTCGCGTCTTGCGGAAGAGATCGTTATCTGGTCGACTCCCCAATTCGGCTTCATCCGCCTGTCGGACGCCTTCTCCACCGGCTCCTCGATCATGCCGCAGAAGAAGAATCCTGACGCCGCTGAGTTGGTGCGCGCCAAGACCGGCCGCATCAACGGCTCGCTGATCGCCCTTCTGACAGTGATGAAGGGCCTGCCTCTCGCCTATTCCAAGGACATGCAGGAAGACAAGGAGCAGGTTTTCGACTCCGCCGAAAGCCTGGAACTGGCGATTGCCGCCATGACCGGCATGATCCGCGACCTCGAAGTGCGCAAGGACCGCATGCGTGCAGCCGCAGGCTCCGGTTATTCCACCGCGACCGATCTGGCCGACTGGTTGGTGCGAGAAGCAGGTCTGCCCTTCCGCGATGCCCACCATGTGACTGGCAATGCCGTGGCGCTGGCGGAAAAGAAAGGCTGCGATCTTGCCGATCTTTCGCTGGAAGAATTGCAGGCCATCCACCCCGGCATTACCAACAGCGTTTTCGATGTTCTTTCGGTGGAAGCATCCGTCGCCAGTCGCACAAGCTTCGGCGGCACGGCTCCTTCGGAGGTGCGCAAACAAATCGCCTGGTGGCGCGGCCGCAACTGATAAATCTGCGTTAAGCCGCGATCACAAGAAACAGGGTGCACAAGCGCCCTGTTTTTCGTTATCAGAGAGGCACATATTTCCTTTGGACAGGCTCATGCTTTCAAAAACCGCGCGCAAACTCATCCTTCCCATCGGCATGGCGCTCGCCGTCAGCCTTGCTCTCAGTGCCTGCGGCCGTAAGGGCGACATCGATCCGCCGAGCACGCCGGTCGAAATGCGCAACAAACGCGCCGCCGATGGAAGCGAACCGAAGCCGGCAACGGCTGAGCGTCCGTTCATTCTCGACAAGCTTCTCTGACGGGTAAAAAGCCGTGAACCATTTTGGCTATATCGACGGCGTGCTGCACGCCGAAAACGTGCCCGTGCCTGAGATCGCCAAGGCGGTCGGCACGCCCTTCTACGTCTATTCGACCGCAACGCTGGAACGCCACTACAAAGTGTTCGCAGGTGCGTTTGCCGATGTGGACGCCATGGTCTGTTACGCCATGAAGGCCAATTCCAACCAGGCGGTGCTGAAAACGCTGGCAAAGCTCGGCGCCGGTATCGACGTCGTCTCCGGCGGCGAATTGCGTCGTGCATTGGCTGCCGGTGTCCCCGCAAGCCGCATCATGTTCTCCGGCGTCGGCAAGACGGTGGCGGAAATGGATTATGCGCTGAATGTGGGCATTTATTGCTTCAACATCGAATCCGAGCCGGAGCTGGAAGTCCTCAATCTGCGTGCCGTGAAGGCCGGCAAGCGGGCGCATGTCTCCTTCCGTATCAATCCGGATGTGGATGCGCGCACCCACGCCAAGATTTCCACTGGCAAGAAGGAAAACAAGTTCGGCATTTCCTATGAGCGCGCCCGCGCCGTCTATGCCCATGCTGCCACCCTGCCCGGCATCGAAGTCACCGGCATCGACATGCATATCGGCAGCCAGATCACCGAATTGCAGCCTTTCGAGGACGCCTTCCGGCTGCTGCGGGAACTGGTGGAAGCGCTTCGCGGCGACGGCCATGCGATCAGCCACGTCGATATCGGCGGCGGCCTCGGCATTCCCTATCGCGACGACAACAATCCACCGCCGCTGCCGGATGCCTATGCGCATATCGTCAAGAACGAATTGAAAAGCCTTAACTGCAAGATCGTCACCGAGCCGGGACGCCTGATCGTCGGCAATGCCGGCATTCTGGTGACGGAAGTGATCTATGTGAAGGATGGCGGCGACAAGACTTTTGTGATTGTCGACGGCGCCATGAACGATCTCATCCGCCCCACACTTTACGAGGCCTATCACGGCATCCGCCCGGTCGTGCAGCCTGCCGAGAATGCCCCGCGCATCAAGGCCGATATCGTCGGCCCTGTCTGCGAAACCGGCGACTATCTGGCGTTGGACAGGGAGATGGCGGCGCCGCAGCCGGGTGATCTGATCGCCGTCAGCTCCGCCGGCGCCTATGGCGCAGTTCAGGCGGGCACCTATAATTCGCGCCTGCTTGTGCCGGAAGTGCTCGTCAAGGGTGACAAATTCCACGTCATTCGTCCGCGTGGCACTTATGAGGAGTTGATCGCGCTCGATTCTGTACCTGACTGGCTCGACTGACCCCACCCAATATTTCAAGTGACCGATCACAATTGAGCGAAGCTGCCTAAAAAATGGGGGTGAGGGCTTAGGTGCCCTCGTCTTCGCCACAAAGAATGTTATCCTTGCCCCAGTGATATGAACAGCTCGCCGTTCCGGGAATGGCGTTCGACGTGGCCAGAACCGGGAGAACGGATTGATGACCACAGCCGGAAAGGACAGCACAGGCAGAAAGCGCCCGACCGGCGCGTTCGCGCAGCGGCCGGACCTTGCCCGCCGGGTTGCCGCCAAGCGTTTCTTCGCCAAAATCGTGCTGCTCTGCGAGAAAATCGCGCCGAAAACGCTGTGGCCAATCTCCATCGCTGCCGCCTTTCTGGTGCTTGCCTGGTTCGGCCTTTACCGGCAGATGCCGGATTTCCTGCGGCTCGGCATCGTTTTCGTTCTGGTTTTCGGCTTCATCGCCACGCTTTTGCCGATCCTTCGGCTGAAGTGGCCAACGGATCATGAAGCCTCGCGCCTTCTTGAGGATCGTAACGGCCTGGCGCACCAGCCGGTCGGCGTGCAGGAAGATGAGCCCGCTTTCGACACGCCATTTTCGCGCACGCTCTGGAAAGAACACCAGGTTCGTATGGCAGAGCGCATTGCCGCACTGAATGCCGGCCTCCCGAAACCCGATATTGCCCGCTATGACCGTCTGGCGCTGCGCGCCATTCCGGCACTGCTTCTGGTCACCGCTTTCGGTTTTTCCTACTCAAATGGCGCCGGCACGGTTGCCGATGCGTTCCGCAGCCGGCCAGCCGTCGGCCCACTCAATCCCGATATCCGTCTCGATGCCTGGGTTACACCGCCTGCCTATACCGGCCGCGCGCCGATTTTCCTGACCGGACGTGACGCAACCAACCGCGACGCGGTTTCCGTACCGCAATCCTCCAAACTGACAATCCGCATGACCGGCGGCGATGGCGGAGAGGAAGTGACCTTCGAGCCGGAAACGGCGGGCGCATTGCAAAAGCTTTCGCCTGAGGCGGCCAAAGCCGACAGCGCTAGCGGCGATATCGCCGTCCAGGCGTCGGCCCGCTCTACCGATCAGCCCGTTACCCCGCGCACTTTCGCGA
>NZ_JBQYSN010000049.1:0-35788 GCF_052686535.1 Agrobacterium sp. DKPNP3
GTGCCGTTGCCTTTTCCCGGCCCGCCCCACTCGGCGCGGCCCATGCGAGTTTCCATCAAGAAGGCCGCGTAACAGCCGTCGCAGGCGGGCGATAGGCGGGTGCAGCCAATCCAAGGATTGAACGTCATATCTGCCCACGAAATCTTCGTTGTTTCAGCCATGGGAAACCTTCTTCAAAAACTTGATGCTCTTGATCGCGCCGGGGCGTTGTCGCTCGGCCTGTGCGCCTGCCAGAACCGAAGTGGCGGCTGTTGTCGTCAACGTCGCGCCGTCGCGATATGTGATGCGGAAAAGCGATTTTGGCTTACGGCTGGAGCTGGTGTTCATTTGCAAGTCGCTTTGTGCGGGGTGTTGGGCATGGCCTGTCCGTCTATTCGGGAAACCGCACCTGCCTGCGCAGGCGAAGGTGCGGAAACCGGAAGGGGCGTTAGGCCGCTTCACGACGGGCGAGGCGGCCGGCCAGCTCGCGGGCCTCCTCGCCGTATTTTTTGATCTGTTCGCGGGTAAATCGGTCGGCGATATCGTTTTCGGTGCAGCCTTCGCCAAGGCCCAAAATTGCATCCGCTATCTTGTTGATGATCTTGTTCTCTTCCTGCGAGCGCTGTTTCATGCCTGGTTCTCCATCCTGTTGAGGTGGATGGGCGGCATGACATTTCGAGGAAAGCCGCCCATCCGGGAACCCTTCTGCCGTGAGGGGGCTCAACGGTTCGGGATGGCGGGAATATGTCGATAAACGACAATCAAAGTCAAGCAACCGCATGTCGATTTTCGACAATACATAAGGAGAACAAAAAAAGACCTATGTCGATCAATGACATAGGTCTTTGAAAATTTGGTTGCTTTGGTTGGGTGCTTTACGTCTCGCGTTGTACCGAGAACGTCACTCTACCTACGATCCTCACGATGTCGTTATCGCCGCCGCTCAAGTCGATGGGCTGCTGGTGACGGGGATCATTCGATTCCGGCAGCAACCAGAATTTTCCTTCGTCATCCTTGAACAGCGTTTTCACCGTGGCTTCGCGCAAGCCGTCTGCACGCTCTCGCTCCACGATGTATCTTTTGCCGGGGATAGGGGATTCTCCCGTTTCCATCAGGCTGGTGTAAATGACTGCCGAACCTTCGGCATAACGCTTATTCATAGACGGTCCGCGCGTTTCCGCGCCATAAAGCATGACATTCTGAAACTCTGGATCATTCGGAACGATTACGTCATAGCAATCGTCTTCATGCCAGAGCAGTGATTCTGCCCATTCCCCCGCCTGCACATGCTGACGCACCCTAACCGTCCGCACATTGCCGTGGCTGGCGATCAGTTCGGCCGGCTGCCTGTGGAAAAACTCGGCCAGCTTTTCTATCTTGGAAAGGGTTAACTGCGTCTTGCCCGTTTCCAGCCGGTTGTAATTTTCAGTAGTGATATCAAGCACCGCAGCCGCTTCCGCCTGCGTCTTGCCACTCATTTCCCGAATTTTTCTGATCTGATTTGTCATGGTTTCTTTATAGCGATTTTCGACAAATGCGGTATGTCGGTTTTCGACAAGTATTTTGATTGACATTTATTGTCGTTTATCGACATATTCCCGGCCATGCGATTGAAAGAGTGGCGACTGACGCGCGGAAAGACCCTGGCTGACATGGCGGCGCTTCTCGGTATCGAGAGGGCGCGCACCTATCAGCGTTACGAGGACGGGGAAAATCGCGCCGATGCTCACTTGGTCGAGCGCATCCGTGATGTGACCAACAATGACGTTGCCGTCATCGACATGCACAACCAGCGTCTTGAATGGTTGAAAGCCAATCGCTCGGACCTGTTTTCTGAACCGGCAGGTGCCGCAAATGAATAGAGCGGGCACCACCATAGTTTCCAATCGCGCGGCCTTTCCTCCCGGCCTGCTGCGGCCCGCGCCGGGGCGCAATCTCACTGATGCTCTGGCGCGGGTTTCTAACTTTGTTTCGCATCGGGTGATCTCCGTAACTCTGTAGCTGTCACCTGAATACGCCGCCTGCGAACGGCATTCACGGAATCATTTCCAGATTTTTTTTCCTTGCTTTTGTGGGGTCTCTAAGTGCGTCAGAATTCCAAGATTTTTGAAAGTGCTCTCAAGGCTAATACGCAGGCAGCATATGATGCGGTCGGCGGAACATCTTCCGCCTCCGGGTTGCTCGGCGTCGGTATTTCCGCGTTGTCGAAATACGCATCGCAAGACGAGCAGTGGAAAGAGAATTTCATTCGAGTTGATCTTGCTGTCGATCTGGATCGCAGATCGCCGCACCCGTTCATCGTCACCACGATGGCAAGGGAGCTGGGCTTTGCGCTGGTCCGTGACGATCTGCCGGAAGGGGATGATGTCAAGCTCTGCCCGCTGAGCCTGCTCAAGCTTGATCGCGTACTCGACGATGTGGTCGATGAGGTTGCGAACGCACTGTCGGACGGCCATGCGGATGCTTACGAGCGGAAGGAAATCCGCAAGCGAATTGCGTCCGCAAAGATCGCTTTGGCCCGCCTCGACGCGATGATGATCGGCGGTGACGAATGAAGCCCGCTCGCAACTCCCCGGCCACCCGGATTTTCCAGAAGCCACTTAGCAGGCTGGATCGGCAGTTTCTTTTCATGCTGCGCGATGTGGCGGGCGGAAAGATGAGCCTCATTCGCATCTATGATCGCGACCGTGCCAAGGCGTGCACGGAGGCCGGATATTGCCGGATCGAAGAACCGAAGACCGGGCCAGCCCGCGTCTATCTGAAGGATAGCGGCCGGCGATATCTCGATGTCATCGTGAGGGCTGACTGATGGACGGTCCGGATCGGCTTCCTCCCCCAAATCCAGAAAAGGCCGCGACGATGCGGCGCTTCGATGCTCTCCCGGTCGATGCTCGCCGCGCCATTTCTGGTGCGGCTTTCCAGTTTCATCCGCAGGCGGCCGAAAAGATGCTCGCGCGCGGAATGAGTGGCAAGCGCGTCGGCGAAAAGCTGAAGGCGTCGGATCACGGGAACTATGTTCGGACGGAGCCTAGCCGATGATCCTCGAACCAAAGAAGAAGATTGCCGTCGCCCGGCACATTGAAAAGATCATCATCGGAACCCGGCTGCGCAATCTGGATGAAGCCAAAGTGCTTTCGTTCATGGATTCAATCAAAGCGGTTGGTCTTAAAACCCCTATCACGGTGTATGGCGATGAGGCGGATGCGACAGTTCGCCTTAGCGCCGGCGGTCATCGTCTGGAAGCGTGCACCAGGTTGGGCATGTCAACCATTCTTTGCTTTCATGAGCAGGGCGACGACACGGATCGCGAGCTATGGGAAATTGACGAGAACCTCATCCGCTCCGATTTGAGTGTCGCCGAGCGCGCTTTGTTCATGGCTCGGCGCAAAGAGCTGCATCTCATCAAATACCCGGAAACGGCTAAAGGGGTTGCGCAGGCTCTGGCCTCAAACGCAGCGCAGGGACGTGGCGGACAAGTTGTCCGTGACGCCAAGTCGTTTGCCGCCGCAACTGCCGAGGCGACTGGTAGGGATGAACGTTCCATCCGGCGCGATGTCGAGCGTGGCGAAAAGATTTCCAAGTCCGCAATTCAGCAGCTCATCGGCACCCGACACAACAACGGGGTGACGCTCGATCATCTTAAAAAGATTGAGACGCCCGAAGCGCAGGAAAGCTATGTCCGCGCGCTACTCGCTGCTGACAGGGCGGTGAAGGCGGAAAACAAGGTCGTTCGCAATGCCGAGCGCGCAAGTAGTCGGGCGTCACGCCTTCGGATGATCAGCCTGATTGCTGAGCAGGGCCGCAGGTCCACGGCCGAAATGCCGCGTGCGGCGTATTCGGTTGGTTATGCTGATCCGCCATGGAAGCAAGAGGCTTGGAGCGACGAAACCGGGCAGGACAAGGGGCTTCCTTATCCTCCTATGCCGGTAGAGGAAATCAAGGCGCTCTGCGCTGGCGACAAGTCGCCGTTTACACGCGATGCGGTGCTTTATCTTTGGGTGACCGCCAATCGCCTGCCTGACGGCATCGCCGTGCTTGAAGCTTGGGGCTTTGAGTACGTCACCTGCATGGCTTGGGACAAGGTCAACATCGGCATGGGTCGATGGGTTCGGGATCGTCACGAGCTGCTGTTGATAGGAAAGCGCGGCTCCATTTCGATGGCTCCTTTAGAGGGCACCCAGCCAGCCAGCCTGCACTGTGAGGCCAAGACCGAGCATAGCCGCAAACCGGTATGGTTCGCCGAGCAGATTGACCGGCTGTGGCCTGATCTGCGCAAGCTTGAACTTTTTCAGCGCAAAGACAGTCTGGCCGAAAGCGATATTCGACTCAACGGCCTATGGGATTTTTGGGGCAATCAAGCCGGCGCGCCGGAAGGCGGTGCGGCATGAACGCTCATGTTGGTGCACTTTTCGCAAGCACGCTTTTGGCGGCGACGCCTGCCATCGGCCCAAATGGACCGTACATCATAGACAGCTTCGCGGGTGGCGGCGGCGCTTCGACGGGCATTGAACAAGCGCTTGGCCGGTCGCCAGACTATGCCATCAATCACAATGCTCTGGCGCTTAGGCTGCATGAGGAAAATCACCCGGACACAATTCACCTTTCGGAAAACGTCTACAAGGTCGATCCGCTAGACCATCTGCGCGGCAAGCATATTGGACTGGCGTGGTTCTCGCCTGACTGCAAGCACTTCAGCAAAGCCAAGGGCGGCAAGCCTGTAGAGCGGAATATTCGTGACCTTTGCTGGATCATTCCCGGCTGGATTGAACGCATCCAGAAAAGCGGCGGCAAGGTCGATGTCGTCATGATGGAGAATGTCGAGGAATTTAAGGATTACGGCCCGCTCATCATGACCCCGCGCGGCCTAATGCCTGATCCTGAAAAGAAAGGGCAAAGCTATCGGAAGTGGTGCAAGGCCATCCGCAAGCTTGGCGGCAAAATGGAAAGCCGCGAGCTGCGCGGGTGCGACTATGGCGCGCCGACGATCCGTAAGCGGTTGTTCATCATCATTCGTTTTGACGGCCAGCCCATTGTTTGGCCGGTGCCAACGCATGGCCGTCCGGATGATCCGGAAGTAATTGCCGGCCGCAAGCTCCCGTGGCCTATCGTGGGTGAATGCATCGACTACAGCATTCCTTGCCCTTCAATCTTCGACACGACTGCAGAAATCAAGGAAAAGCACGGCGTGCAAGCCAAGCGGCCCCTTGCTGACAATTCCTTGGCTCGGGTGGCGCGCGGGTTTGACAGGTTTGTGTTGCGTGCCGGTCGGCCATACCTGGTGCAGGTCGGATACGGTGAGCGGGCAGGGCAAGCGCCACGCTGCATGTCAGCTGATCAACCGTTAGGAACCGTTGTTGCCGGTAGCGGCAAGCATGCCTTTGTCGCGCCTGTGCTGACTTACGCCCAGCAGGGAGGGGCAAACCGTTCTGTTCGGACGCCCGCGCATACCATCACTGCCAGCGATAAGGATCAAAACGCCGTCATTTGCGCGTTCATGGCCCAGCACAATAACGATAGCCGACGCATCGGCGGGGTAAATCCGGGCCGTCCGGCGTCCGCGCCTTTGTCGGCCGTCACCCAAACTGGAAGCCATCAACAACTCGTTGCCGCTTACGTGGCGCGGGATTTCGGAACCTCTACCGGCCACAGCATGAAACAGCCTTGCGGCACTGTAATGCCGGAAGGGCAGGGCAAAAGCCGTCTGATACTGCCGTTCCTTCAATCCTATTACGAGACTGGCGAAGGTTCGCGCGGCGATGAGCCGATGCGGACCGCGACTTGTAAGGCGCGCCACGCTCATCTTGAGGCAGAAATTGGCATTCCGCCATTCACGGAGGCGCAAGCAGCTCGCGCGCGGCAGGTGGCGGATTTCATGCGGTCCCATGGCCTTTGGGATGATCGCGAGTTCGTCACGCTGGATATCGACGGCCTGACATTTGTTGTTGTCGATATCGGCATGCGTATGCTCACGCCCCGCGAGCTTTACACGGCGCAGGGCTTCCCGGCTGATTACAAGATCGATGGTTACTATGATCGCTCGCAGATAGGCCATAATGGCGGCCCGGCGTGGGTTCCCTTCACGAAGGAAGTGCAGATTTCCTGTGTTGGAAATAGCGTTTGCCCGCCCGTGGCAAAAGCACTCGCGGCGGCAAACTGCAATCACCTCGCGGTCAAGGCGGTCGCCGCATGAGGGATCATCAAGCCGAACAACGGAAGGTTGATCGGGTTCGCTACCTCGCGGACCGGCTGGCCGGCGATAAATGGGTTGTCGAAACCGACGATGACCGGGTGCACCTGGTCTCGTTTCGCCACATGGACGAAGCGACCATTATCGCAACCTTCAGCAAGGATGCCTTGTCACACGAAATCGAGCTGGTCGCGCTCGGCCTCGATGTCGCTCGACTGCTTCTCGATGTTGGTGAAAGGGCCGGCAAGATCATCGCCGCCCTGCGCCGCGCCTTGGGCCATGAGGACCGCAAGGAACGCGAAAAGAACTACGCGGCCAATGCAGCCATTACAGCGAAAGAACCATCGTTCTGGCGCTTCCTAGAGGCCACCACGGCGGGCGGTCAGGTCCGAACGCAAACGGCGGCCGATACGCGGCTGAAAAGCGTTCTCGCGATCAGTTCCAAAAATCAACTCAACGAAGACACGCAAGCGGCCCGCAGATGGCTCGATCTGCGCCGCGCTTACGAAAACTGGAAAGGGTGAAATCGAGCATATGTCGGGGCTTAAGGACAGAAAATGAGCGAAAACAGAACACGAAAGGAGCAATCGCGGATGTGGCGGTGGCGTTGGGCAATCGGTAATTCCGATCTGCCGGCGACGACGCGCGACGTTCTGCGTGTGCTTTCCGAATTCATGAACCGCGAAGGCGACCGTTGCTTTCCTCCCATTGGCGACCTGGTCGAAAAAAGCGGACGTGACCGCAAGACAATCCGGATTCATCTGCGTGCCGCCGAAGAAAAGGGCTGGCTGCGGGTCGAAAGCGCCGGCATGAAAGGTCAAAAATGGCGTCAAAAGAAGTACGTTGCGCGCTGGCCAGACGGCTACAGCCATCCGGAATTATTGCAGCAAGGTGGCGGCGTCATGCCCTCACCTTATGACGATGCCGGCACTGGCGAGGTGGGGGAATTGCGCCCCGAAGCTGGGGGCGCTGCGCCCCATAAGCTGGGGGCAGAGCGCCCCCTCTATAATAACTCTCCACTTACCTCTCCAATTAACTCTCCAGAAAGAGGCGCGGGCGAGCGCGCACTGACGCCGACAGAGCGAAAGCGGATAAACCGCGAGTTTGAGCGGTGGAAACCGACGTGGCCGCGCCACGAAGATTACAGCCGTGACGAGGCGAAAGCGGAATGGGACAAGCTGGCTGACGCGGATCGGCGGGAATGCATCCGGTTGACGCCATCGTATCTCAGGTGGATTGAGGGCAGGGTGAAGCCCTACAGCCCAGCCATCTACTTGCGAAAAAAGGCATGGAAAGAGCTGCCACCAGCGAGTGGTCCGGTCGCGAAAGTGCCGGCAAAATCATTTTCCAATCTCTGGATGGCGACATGGCTCGAAATGCTTTTGACGGCCTCAAACCAGCCAATCCGGTTAGCGCCTATCGAAAAGATCATGGTCGATTCCGGCCAAAAGTCTTTTGAGGAAATCAGCCGCAATAAGCTGATTGACTACTGCGCAAGCGTTGTCGAGGGGATGCTTTTTGCCGCCAGACGGCGCGAGCCTTGGCGATGCTCCACGTTTTTGGAGCCGATTTCCGAACGGTTCCAATGGGTCGCGCCTGATAGCGAGCTGCTGGCGGCGTGGAAGCGTCTGCACGAACGTCGATGCTGGCCGTGGTTCTCATGGATGCCGCCTATGGGCATGCGCTTTCCGCCCGTCGATCCGGCCGAAACCAATCTCGATACGGCTGTTGAGGCCGCTATCACCGAATTTGAAACACAGATTAGCAAGGTTTGACGCGGATGCGGGGAAAGAAATCAGGGGCGCAAGTGGACGTTTGCGCACAAAACGAGCCATCGGAATGGCAAAAAAGGCGCATGACGCGACGGCTCCGACTTGCGATCCAGCAACTCAGCGCCGCCGCCATGGCGCGTTTCGAGGATGAGCCGACAAGGGCAAAATGGTTCTGCATGGCGGTCTTTGGAGGCCGGGAACTGACGCTTGAACAAAACCTCAAAGATGCCGGCGTTGACGTTTTCGTGCCACGCGAACGTTGGACGGCGGTGAAAAAAGGGGTGAAGGTCGAAGGCGAAAGCGCGCTTCTGCCCGGTTACATGCTGGTTAGGGTGCTGCCCTCGGCCGAAGCGTTCTTTGGGCTGAAACTGCAAGAGGGCGTGGTGGACTTCGTGGGCGGTTCCACGGGCTATTACGAAGTCCGGCTGGCTGATGTTACGAAGCTGAAGGCCATCTGCGACACGAACGATGTAAGCCGCATGGCCGTTGATCGTTCGATAGGGCAGGGCAGCAAAGTTCAAATCACCCACGGGCCTTTTGCCGGTCATGATTGCGTCGTGGTGCAGGTAACAGCCGCCAGAAACGCCAGAGCAACCGTTTGGATTGAGGCTTTTGGGGATCGTTTAAAGCCCGTCACACTGCCGCTTGCATTTCTGAAAAAGGTGTGAGAGTCATTTGGGCAACGGATATTTCGGATTCGCCACCCTCATATGCCAGCGCTAGACGCTGCCAGAGCTAACCAGACGGTTACAGGGAACAGGCGATCCGGAACCCAGCCTTGCCGGCCTCGCTTCTGAGGCATCGAGTCAGGGTCGGTGCGATAGCTATGTTTTCAGAAGGCGACCTTAACCGGTCGCCTTTTGCGTTTGTATAGGGGTAATTTCCCGGAGGCGCGGCCATGTCTGGTGTTTTGACGATCAAATGGGCCGATAGAAACCTTGCCAAGTACGGCAATCGGCTTCAAACGCTGAATGCGCAATTCCCGAAAGTCTTGCCCCGCATCGTCAACCAGGTGGGCAACCGTTCGAAAACGGTTGTCATCCGTGAGCTGACGAAACAGACCGGCTTGCCACGGCAGGTTATCGTCAAGGCGATTGGCAATCCTGCGGCAGCTCGGCCCGGTCGGTATATCTACGACATGACGACGCGGGGCGGAAACATCCGCCTCAAGTATCTTCGGCCGAAGGAAACGCCGGCTGGCGTGGTGGCAAGGCCATTCGGCAAGGCAACGCTTTACCCCGGCACTTTCATGCGGGGCGGGTTGTTCCCGGATCGAAAAGAGGTTCCGAAGTTCAACGGGCACGTTTACTACCGGCTGAATTCGTCGGGCAGTAAAATCACCTTCGCCCGGTCGGGTGTCTTCATTCCCGTGGAAATGTCCACTGGCGCTACGGCCGCCGCCTTCCATCGGATCGCCGCGCCGCTCCTCGATCAACGTGTCTCGGCGGTGCTTGATAAGCTGGTCCCGTGACCCTTCGACCCTGCCCCCTTTGAAGGGCGGCACCCCCCACCCCCCCCCATTTAGGGACCGTATTCGAAGAAAATCGACCATACGGGACAGGGGTACTGCGGGATTTCACTAGTTGCACTTTCGAAAAGCGGTACACGCATACACGCACGATGCACGCACGCTTGCACGGATGGATTTGATGGACGAAGACTGGATTTCCATCACCGAAGCGGCGGCGCGATTGACGCAATCCGGCGACAAGGTGGACCGCTCGACGCTCTCCCGCTACCTCAAGCAGCACGCCGAAGCATTGCCGCTTCGCGAAGACGGAAAGTCGAACAAGGTTGATTACATCGCCCTGGTCGAGCATCGATCCGGCAACATCCGCATCCGTTCCACCCCGGCCGGTACGCTGTTTAGCAGTGTGGCTATCCCGGCACCTGCTTCGGGCAACGTCCACACTCGTAACAAAACGCAGGCCGATGGCAGCGCGCGCAAAGCGCTCGCTGAAGCAGAGCTGAAGGAAATGGACCTCGCCAAACGGCGGGGTGAACTCACCACCGTTGACGAGGTCGATCAGGCCGGGCGCGATGCGGTTGCCTTGATGCAAAGTGCATTCGAGCGCGCCATCGAGCCGGAAGCCGCAACGCTCTCGCTCAAATTCGGCTGGGACGAACGAACCGTTCGCCTGGCTCTGAAGGGCTTCGCCAAACTCGGTCTGGCCACCTTCAATGAGCAGGTGACAAAGCAGCTTGAAGCGCTGAAGCGCCAAGCCGAAGGCGGTGAACTCGTTCAGCAAGAGTAATCAGGGCGGGCTTAACAGTGACAATTCACAATGCTCGCGCACGATTTCCAGAGCTTACCCATGGCGCATTGGTCCTCTTTCGCGGCATGGCCGCCGCCAGCCGGCCGACTGAAGACCTGACGATCAGCGAATTTTCTGACGCTTATCGCAAGGTGTCGCCGGAATCGGGTTCGCCGTGGCCGGGCGACTTCCTGACGGACCGCGTTCCGTATCTGCGCGAGCCGCAAGATTGCCTGCATCCGGATCATCCGGCGCGGCGGGTTACGTGCCGCTGGGCCGCCCAGCTCGGCAAATCGACCGCAATTGAAAACTGGTTTTGCTTCATCGTGGATCAAGCGCCCGGCTCGATGATGATCGTGCTGCCGACGCTGGAAGAAGCGACGAAGTTCAACCGCATCAAATTGCAGCCGACAATCGAGGTATCGCCCCGCATCGCTCACAAGGTGTTGCCGGTCAACAGCCGCGACGAACAGGGCAGCACGTCAGCGTTCAAGCGTTACGCCGGCGGCTTCTGTCAGATCGTCAATGCAGGTTCTTCCAAGGGCTTGCAGATGGTGTCCATCAAGTATCTGGCGATGGACGAAGTCACGGGCTACCCGGCCGATGTTGACGGTCGCGGTAGTCCTCGCGATCAGGCGCGGGCGCGTCAGAAGATGTACGGCGATCTTGCCAAGGAATGGCAGGGATCAACGCCGGGCATCGCTGGCGAATGCGCCATCACCGAAGATTTCGAGGCTGGCGACCAGCGTTACCGCTACATGCCCTGTCCTCATTGCGGCACCTATCAGGCGCTCGAATTCGATCAGATGCGCGGTCCCGATGCGGAGCGCGGCTTGCCGGTCCACATGCGTTGCCTCGGGTGTAACGAACCGATCCTTGACGGCCACAAGCGCCAGATGGAAGAACAGGCGCACTGGATCGCGCGGCGCGTTCAGGAGGATGAAAATCCCGTGCCGTTCGCGATAGCGCCGGCCGATCTGCCGAAATGGCTATGCCCTCCGCTAGAGGGCAGGTGCCGAGACTGGCAACCGAGCTATCACCTTTGGGCGGCTTATGCGCCGCGCGAAAAGTGGTCTGAAATCTGGAAGCGCTGGAAAGACGCCGAAGGCAACACCACAAAGCTGAAGACGTTCTATCAGCAGGATTTGGCGTTGCCATATGATCCGGGCGGCGAGGAAATCGATCACGAAAAGATCGTTCAGGCGGCGCGCGACGAGGCCATACCGAACAACGTCATACCCGAATGGGCGGCTCTGCTGGTCTCGGCGGCTGACGTTCAAGGCTACGGCATCAAGTGGGGTGTCTACGCCATCGGCCCGCGTGGGCAGTATTGCCTTATAGACCGCGAGGTTTTCGAGGGATCGCCCGACAAGTCGGACGAACCTTGGATCAAGCTTTCAGACGCGCTCTCGCGGACCTATGTCACGGCGAGCGGTAATGAAAAGAGTATCGACATTTCCGGTGTCGATACCGGTTGGGCAACGGATCGCGTTTACCGGTTCTGCGCCGGCCGGCCGAATGTGCTTGCCCTCGACGGTCGCGAACCCATCGGCCTGCCATGGCTCGGAACGCCGAAAAAGAAGGATATCAAGGACCATCGCAACCGCGTGATTGCGAAAGTCCTGCTTTATCCGGTCGGCCTCTACGATGTGAAAACTGCCGTTACCGCCGCTCTCGCCAACCTGGTGCAAGGCGTCGGCGAGGATAAACAGTGGCCACGGGGCACCATCCATTTTGCCGCCAACCTTTGCGACAGTGAATTCGCTCAGGAGCTGACGGCCGAACGGCTGGTCGATGAGGCCGAAGAGGCGCGAACCAGCCTCAAGCGCAGCTCTAAAAAGCTGGTCAGTCCAAAAGCCGGGCGCAAATGGAAAAAGATCAACGGTCGCCAGAACGACTGGTTTGACGTGACTGTTTACGCCTACGCACTGGCTTGGCACCTCGAAAACAAGCGCCGGCTGACAACGGACCGCTGGGCCGATTTGCTCCGTGATCTTCACGGCACACCGGAACAGATCAACGACTTGTTCGACCTGGCCGATGAAAGCCCCTTCAGCAAGCAAAAACCGAAACCAGCGCAAGCAACCGGCAAAAAGTCGCGTCAGCGCAAACGTTGGGGGTCATACTCTTGAGTGAAAAACCTCGCCATCGCGTCAAGGCAAATTCGGTTCGGGTAACTGCCCCGGCCGCAAAGAAGCCGCTGGCGCGAAAGATGACTGCGCGGTATCTGCGCGGCGACACGGCAGGAACCCTTGCCATGCGCCGCGCCGTCACGCGCGATGCCCGGCTCGATGTTCGCGAGTCGGCCGAACGCGCCTCGGCGCTTGCCTTCGACTTCATGCAGAATAGCGGCTGGATATCGGGCGCGGTTCAACAGATCATCACCGACACCATCGGCGACGAACTGAAACTCAATCTGCGCTCCCAGCTCGAAGCCTTCGGCTACACCAAAAAGCAGGCCTCCGCGTGGTGCCGCAAGGTTGAACGGGCATGGCGGCGCTTTGCGTGGAACCCGAAGGAATGCGATCTCGCCGGCAAGGCGACGATTGCCGATATGGCAGAAGCACTGTTGTTGAGCTTTCTTGCCTCGGGCGAGGGCTTTGCGGTTCTCGATCATCTGCCCTTGGATGAACAACGCCGTCTCGGCTTGAAAACCGGCCTGAAGGTTTCAATTCTTGCTTCTCATCGTTGCCCGCGCACGACCATCGAAAGCGAGGGGCTTGATCAGGGCGTCTATCATGACGAACACAACCGGGCGATTGGCTACAAGTTCCGCGTCCGCAAGAACGGTATCGAGACCGATCGGACTATTGACGGCGCTGACGTTATCCATGTCATGGACCGCGCCGCGAACCTCAACAGCCCGCGCGGGATTTCGGTCATTGCGCCAGCGCTGAAGGTCATCGCACAGTCCGACCAGCTCGCGGATGCAACGCTGGCCACGGCGCTGATACAGACCATCTTCGCCGCGACGATCAAAAGTCCCGAACCCAGCGAATCCGCGTTTGACGCCATCCGGACGCTTTCCGATATGGAAGCGCCCGAGGGTTATGAGGGTGATTGGAACGAATTCATCGGCGGCCTGCAGGAAGACTTGATGGACGTTTGGGGCAATCGAATTGATGCCCTGAAGAACAAGGGCATTTCAATGTCCGAGTCCGGCCGCATCAATCATCTTGGACCGGGCGAAACTTTCGAAATGCATTCGGCAGCAACGCCGGGTTCGCAGTATCTGCCGTTCTTCCAAAGTCTCCTGAAGGAAATAGCCCGGTGCCTCGGTATCACTTACGAGGCGCTGGCGATGGATCATTCCAACGCCTCGTATTCGTCGGTTCGCATGGCCGTTGCCACCATCTGGCCTATCGTCATGCGCCGCCGCTCGCGGATCGTTGCCCCGTTCCTTCAGGGTGTTTTCGAGCGCTGGCTTGATGAGATGATCTTTCGCAAGATCATTCCATTCAAGGGCGGATACGCAGCCTTCAGCCGGGACCGCGAAAGCGTCTTCCAGTCTGAATGGAGCGGACCGGCTGCACCATCTGCCGACGATTACAAGGCGGCGCTTGCTGCCAAGGTTCGTATGGAAACGGGAATTTCCACTTTCCATGACGAATGCGCGCTCGTTGGCAGAAACGGCGAAGAACAGATCGCCCAGCTCGGCATCGAAAAGAGGATGTTCGACGCTGAAGGCGTTCCGCATCCGTTTGGCCGCTCGCAAGGCGGGGGCGGCGGGCCGCTTGGGGCTGCTGCCGAAGGCAACCGCGATCCAACAAAGGAGGCCGCCTGATGGCCGATAATGACGATCCTTTGAAGATCGACTGGTGCGCGCGCGCAGCCAAACTGCGCCGCGTCGAGGAAGCGTTGCTTACCGGCGAAATGATGACGGAAGGCCGCTTCGGCGAAGACATGATGCGCTATTCCACCGCCTCGCTCGACCAGGTGCAGCGCGCTTTGAATGAAGCCCTCCGCAATTGCCAGATTGCGCGCGGCGAGAAACCCAAAATTCGGCGACACGCTATCAGCGGTCGTTTCCGGCCCTACTGAGGTAATCCCAAATGGCTGCAATTCTTGAAGGCGGAAAGCTTCGGCTTTCCGGCTATGTCGGCGAGTATTACTACGATGACGGTTTTACCGCCGCTGATGTGATCGTTGCGCTCTCTCAGATCGACAGCGAGTCCGACCTCGATGTTCATCTGAATTCGGGCGGCGGCGTTGCGACGGAAGGCGCTGCAATCCACGCGCTGTTGTCGGCTCGCCCCGGCATCACGAATATTGTCATCGAAGGCATTGCCGCGTCGGCCGCCTCGCTGATCGCCATGGCTGGCGCAACCGTCACCATGACGGCCGGCTCCGTGATGATGATCCATGACCCGAGCGGTTTCACCTTCGGAAATTCCAGCGAGCACAGCAAGACAATCGAGGCGCTGGAAGCCTTGGCGACCTCTTATGCGCGCGTCTACGCCGCAAAGTCCGGCAAGAGCGCTGAAGACTGCCGCGAAATCATGAAGGCAGAACGCTGGTTTACCCCCGATGAGGCGGTTGCCGAGGGCTTCGCCGATGCGACGGCCACCACAAAGGCAAAGCCGGTTGCGGCCTTCGATTACAGCCTGTTTGCGCACGCGCCACAAAAACTGGTTGCGCTGGCGAAAACGAAGAAATGGTCGATGGCATCCAGCCATCCGCCGAAGACCCAAACGCCAAACCCTCCAAAGGAAACCACCATGACCGACGCAGAGCGCGCCGCGCTGCTTGAAACGGAAAACAATGGCCTGAAAGAACAGGTCGCGAAACTGACGGCCTCCGCGAACGACGCCGTTAAAGAGGCGCTTGACCGCCGCGCCGCCATCATGGCGCTGGATGAAGCCAAGGGCCGCGAGGCGCTTGCCGAACATTTGTTCAACGCCGGCAACACTGTTGAGGCCGCCAAGGCTACACTTTCCGTCGCGCCGAAAGCGGACGCCGGCGAGGAAGAATACCAGCCGCCGCGCCGCATGATGAATGCGGAAAACCTCAACCGCGAACCGAACGGCAAGCCGCAGGCCAAGGGCGGTCTGTCCGCCCGCATGGATGCCCGCGCCGCCAAGATGAAAAAGAGCTGATCGGCTCCGCGCGCCACACCTGAAACTCCAATTCCTTTCGAAAGGAAAGAACCATGGGCACTTTGCCTGTCATGAAATTCCAGCAGACCCCCGGCATGTCCACGCTGCTCAAGAAGGAAGTAGATCCCGAAATCTCGCGTGCCGTTGGCACCCTGCTTGGCGGCACTGGCGGTAGCGCCCGCCTGGTCAAGCTCGGCCAGCTCGTCGGCCGGATCGCCGGAACCGAGGAAGCGCCGGCCGGCGACAAGCTCGGCAAGCTGGTCGCATGGGACCCGACCGCGACGGACGGTAGCCAGATCGTGCACGGCGTTTGCCTGAAGGACTGCGAAGCGCCGGAAGGCGTGGACCGCGTTGACGGTCTGCTTTATTCCCGTCGCTTCTCTGTTCTCAGCCGTGCCAACATCGTCTGGCCCGCTGGCGTTACTGCCGAACAGCAGGCCGCCGCCATCGCAGATATTGAAGACCGCCTCGGCCTGATCCTGCGCGCCTGATCCACCCTTTCCAACAATAGCCGGCCTTTCAGCCTGCGCGCGCGGGACGCGATGTCCTGCGCCTTTTTCTTCACAAGGAACAATCGGCAATGCCTGAAATCTTGCTGCCTTACTCCAACGTTGAACTCACTGACGAGGTCAACAAACTGCCGAATACCTTCGGCCTCCTGAACGCGCTCAACATCGCGCCGAGCGAACCGAAGCGTTCGCGCATGGTTCGCATCGACTTCCGCGACGGCCAGATCGTCGTTCTTTCGCATCAGGAGCCGGGTGCACCTGGTGAGGTTGCCGGCGATGATGACCAGAACGGCATGATCATTGCGATCCCCCATTTCACCCACTTCGAAAACATCCTTGTCGGCGATATCGACGGCATGCTCGAAGTGGTCAACGGCGAAATCACCGAGCGCTCGCTCGACGCCGAGCTTGAACGCAAGCTTGTCATCATCCGTAAGAACCACGCGATTACCCGCGAGTTCCTGCGGCTGGGCATGCTCCGCGGCGAAATCAAGGACGGCAAGCTTCGCACGCTCTACAATCTTTACGACACGTTCGGCGTCGAAAAGAAGGAAATCGATTTCGCGCTCGGGACGGCCTCTACCGATGTCCGCGCCAAGTGCGAGGAAGCAAGCGACCACATCATCAGCAATGCCAGAGGCGAAACGGTCGGCGCGGTGGAAGCCGTGGTCGATACGAAATTCTTCTCCAAGCTGATCTCGCATGCCAAGGTCGAAAAGTTTTGGGTGCAGGCGAATAATTCAGGCCTTCATACAACGCTCGAACGCCAGCGCCTCGGCGGCAATTGGGGCCGCGTCTTCGAATTCGGTGACATTCTCTTCCGCGAGTACAAGGGCGGTCTGCCGGTCAAAGCGAACGATGGCGCTATCTCGACGGTAAAGAATGTGGATGACAACAGCGGCACGGCCTATCCGACCGGCACGCAATCCATGTTCCGCACCTATGACGGCCCGGCGTATCATATCGACCGCGTCAATCAGGCGCCTACGGAAGGTGAAGACGGTTCGATCTTCATCTCGACTAAGGTTCTCGATCACGGAACCGGCCTCGAAATGAAATCGCAGTCCAACATGCTGGCCATCTGCAAGCAGCCTGACTGCCTGGTGCAGCTCAAAACCAGCAACTGATCATCAACAAACGTCCGGTCGCCAGTTCGGCGGCCGGGCCCACTCCATGGGGATTGCCATGCCGGTTGCTTCTTCCTTTCGGGCCGCGCGCGATGCGATTGTGTCCGGAGTCGACCAAAGGTTTGCGGAGCGCATTCGCCTGTCGCCCATGAAAAACGAGAAAGCCGATCCGGACCGGCCGCAAGTCGTCATCATGGCGGTTCTGCGGACTGGCGACGAAAAGGACGGGCCACTCGATGTCAGCGGCGGCCGCTCCCTGCACTCGCGGATCGCGGCGGGAAAAGCGGCTCTCTACATCGACCGCACCGAATACCCCGATATCGTCCTTCGCAAGAAAGACAAGTTGCGCGCCTTGGATCGGCCGGGCGAGCCTGTCTTTGAAATTTCCACGGTCGATGACCGAAATCACACCCGGCTGATTGCCGGACTTAATCAAGCCTGACGCTGGTAGGTGCCATGTCTCTTGTTCGTATTGCCCTCCGCATCTGCGCCGTTCAAGCTTTCAAGGGCCGCACTCTTGTTGGCGACAATGTTCTCGATAGCGAGATTGGCGCTTTGGAAACCAGCTCTGCCGGCGAGCTTAAAACCCCGCAGGAAAAGCAATTCGTTTCGGTCTATACCGACGACAGCAAACAGGTGAGCGGCCTTGAATTGCGCTCCCTGATCGCCAGCGGTGAAATCGATCTGGTTTTTGAAGCCGGCGTTGCTTCGCCGCACCTGATGACCGATCCGCTTACGGATGAAAAGGTCATCATGAATGGCCTTCCTGCGGCCGACGCCAACTTCGAATTCTATCTCGATATGACGCTTCGCCAGATTGCCGATGCGCTGGCTGATCCGGACAATGAGTGGGCCGCGATATTCAACAGCCTGATTTTGCGGGTCGAGAAATGCCAGCGCGCGCGTATCAGCGGCGACACGAACGGCGTTCGGTTGGCGGCGCATCAGATGAAAATGACTGTTGCCGCCATTGCCGAGCCGGTCGCGGGCCACCCCCTGAAGCCGGGAACGCCGATGGCCGCATTCTTCGCCAAATGCGAAAGCGACCTGGTGCACCGCGAGCCGGACATGGTCAAAAAGATCGCACTCATGAAAGCGCAGATCGCCGGCGAGGATGAAGAGCTGGCGGCGGCGATGCGGCGCTATGGCATGACACACAGCGAAGCGGACGCCATGCTGCTGACGCTTCCGGATGGGGGTGCGCCATGAAGGGTGATGACTGGCTAGTCCACCATATCGAGGAACTGAATTACCGGATTGCCGATATCGAACGCCGCGAGCGCAACCGTCGCCGCAAGGGCAAGATTACCGAAATCAGCGACGACAAGAGCAAGTACCGCGTTGAACTGTCTCGGCAGGGTGAGGAACCCTACGTGACGCCATGGATCAAAGCGCGCACGCTTTCGGCCGGTGGCGTCAAGGTCGATGTACTTTACAGCATCGGGGAGCAAGTGGACGTGGTGTCCGAAAGCGGCGATCTCGCAGACGCGCAGATCGACTTCTCGACCTATAGCGACGAGAACGCCCGCGAAAACAGCGACACGCCGTTTCACATCAAGATCGGCGATACCGTCATCGAGGCGACGGGCGGGCTTGTGAAAGTCACCGCCGCCAAGGTCATCGTTCAATCCGATAACGTGCAGCTCGGCGGCGACGGCGGCAAGCAGGTCGCGCGGATCGGCGACAAGGTGCACGTCAGATCGGGATCGTCTGCCGGCATGTGGCCGATTGTCGAAGGCTCGGAAACAGTCTTCGCGATAGACTGAGGAACCCCCATGAAAAATTACACGGTTCGCACCGGCTGCGAGATTGCCGGGCGCTGGCGTGATGCCGGCGAACCCATCCAACTGACTGCCGATCAGGCCCGCGAGCTTGCGCCGCCCTTCGGCGATGTCGTTTCGCTAATCGATGAAAAGGGGAAAGAGGATGCCAAGCTCAACCGGCGTCAACGCCGCAACCGGCGCACCCCTGACTGATTGGGATCATACCCGGCAGTCAATCGCCAAAATCCTCAACACGCCAATCGGCGCGCGCGTCATGCGGCGTGATTTCGGTTCGGAGCTGCCGGACCTGGTCGATGCCAAGATGACGCGCCGTAACGTGCTGGCGCTCTATTCCTCGGCCGCAATCGCAATCCAGAAATGGGAACCGCGTTTCCGGATGCGGTTCGGAAAAGTCAGCCGTGCCGACGCGAGCGGCAAAATCTCGCTGGAAATCTTCGGCGTCTATTATCCTCTCGGCCATCGCGGCGATTATTCCATTGCGGAAGATCAAAGCACGCGGGTCGTCATAGCGGGCAGATCATCATGACACTTGCTGTTTACGCGCCGGCCGCCATCGACGTTTCGCGCCTGCCGGCTCCGGATGCCATCGAGGCGCTGGATTTCGAAACCCTCTATTCGGCCTTCAAGGTTCGGTTTCTTGAATTTTGGAACCAGATGCGCGCCATCAATCCGGCCTTGCCGGTCTATGACGTGCAAAACCTTGAAACCGATCCTGCCGGCATTGTCGGCGAAGCGTGGTCTTATCTACGCCTGATGGATCGCCAGCGCGTCAACGATGCCTTTCGGTCGCTGCTGGCGGCCTATGCCAAGGGCAGCAATCTGGAAGCCATTACAGCCGGCCGCAACATCGTGCGGCTGGTTGTCGCCTCTGCCACGCCCAGCTCGGCCGCCATCATGGAAAGCGATGACGCCTTGCTTCGTCGCTATCTCCTGTCCTTCGATTTGCCGGCTGCTGGTTCGGCTGGTCGCTATCTCTTCGATGCCTGGACGGCATGGCCGCAATCCGCTGACAAGTCGTTAGGGCTTTGGGATGCGCGAGTGAACGGCCGGGCGGTCCACGGCCGGCGCGGTGATACGGATGTAGTCATAGCCGGTCCGATGGGCAGGCTTCCGACAGATGCCGAGCTGGCCATTATCCGGGCTGCTGTCACGCATCCAGACCGCGCGCCTGAAGCCGTTGCCATTTCGGTCATGGCGGCCGGCCGCACCGAATATGCGGTTTCGCTGTCGCTGGAAATCGTGGCCGCTCGCGCCAGCGCCGGCATCATCAAGGCGGAAGCGGAAAAGCGCATCATCGCGGCGGCAACCTCCCGCATCCTGATCGGCGGCGAAGTCCCGGAAGCCCTGCTTTCGGGCGCTGCCTTCGGCGATGGCGTGATCCGGGTGCGCGATCTTGCGCCCGTTGTCATCGAGCCTGACCCGTACAAGGTGCCCGTCATGACCAGCCTTGATGTTCAGATCGAGGTGCGGGCATGAGCGATGTAGGCGTTTTGCTTCCGCCATCATCGGAAGAATTCGAAAAGGCGCTTGCCGCCGCAATGTCGGATGACTTGCCGATCCCTTACGCCGTGCTGATGGACCCATACCAGACGCCGGCGCGGTTCCTCCCATGGCTTGCCGTGCATCATTCGGTCGATCTCTGGTTTGACGATTGGACCGACGAGCGAAAGCGGGAAATGATCGCGCAATGCGCGGGCGTTTCCACGCTCTATCCGGCGTCACCATTGGCGGCGCTGAAAGGCACCCTTGCCGGACTGAAGCGCTATCTTGCCTTTGTCGATGCGGAGATTGTGGATCGCATCGCACATCCGAGCCGCTTCACCTTTGGCCGGGCGGTGATCGGGCGAACGCCCATCGCGCATAAGCCATTCGTCGCGCACTACCTGGTGCGCGTCACGCTGACCGCCCCGAAGAATCGCTTCCAGATCGGCCGTAGCGCCTTCGGGCGGGCCGCAATGTCGCCGGTAAACCTTGAACCCATCCGCCGCGCCAAGCTGGCCATGACCACCGCCAAAACGCCGGAAACGCTCTACTCGGTTTCCTTCGCTTGGCGGCGCGGCATCACCTTTGACGACAACATCTTCATCGACGGAAGCCATGCCATTGGCGGTTACATGGACCGCAAGCGGCTGGATTGAGGGAAAACAATCATGCAGAGAACTGCTTTTTCTGAAGCCGAAATCGCCGATCACGCCGATTTCGAAGCCATCGGTTTGCAGGCACAGGACGCAGCCGATCATCTTTGGCTCGATGCTATCGGCTATCCCGGCCATTGGGCAGCTTTCACGGTCGCTCGTAAGTCTGCGCAGGAAATCACGGTTTCAACCGGGCGTTATGTCGCCGGCAAGATCGTCTATGCGCAGGTAGAGCCGAAGAATATGAACCTTCAGCTTCATATTCCGGTCGCCGCATCTGACCAGCGCTGGGTTGCCATTCTTCTGCGTGGCAAGGAAGTGACTGAAACGGCAAACCGGCCGTTTGAAACATCGGACGATCCGGAAACCAGCGTCATCGTCAACCGCACCACGCCAAAGACGATCCGCCGCGTTGTCGAGCTGATCGTGCAGCAAGGCGAAGCAAACCCCGTCCCGGTTAAGCCTGTGGTCGATGCTACGGACGCATGCATCGCTTACGTGCTTCTGACTGCAACCGGCGTCGATACCATCGAGCCGGGCAACAGCGACCGCGTGAAAACGCTCTTCGAAGTGGAGGGGCGGGTCACGGCGCTGGAAGTCGATCTCGATGGCCTTTTCATGCGGACGGAGACGATTGAAACGCAGATCGTCAACATCAAGGCCAAGCTGACCGAAATCCCTCGCCCTGTCATTATTCGTCAGATGCAGCGCGATATCGGTGCGGCGCGGCTTAAGGTCGATCTGCCGGACGAGGCCCGCGCCTATGTTTTCGACCAGGCGCTCATTCCCGACCGTTGGGACATGACGCATGTGGACTGGCTGGCGCGCATTGAAGAAGGTGTCCGGTTCGGGTTTGCGGCCGAAGCGCAGGCGCGACTTGAAGTGCAGGCGGAAGATGATCCGAAGATCGCCTTCCGTGGCCGGCGCATGGTGCCAGCCTTCAGTGAGGTGACGCGCATTGCCAACACCTCGCTGGATGGCACGCTAAATATCTCGCAGCTTGTCCATACCGAAACGACCCTTGTGCGCAAGGAAGCGTCTCGCATCCGTATCACCTACGGCCCAACGCAATGGGCCTGCGAAAATCAGGCCGGTTGGTCTGGCCTTGGCGGTGATTCCCGCGTCGGGCAGATGCTCAATGTGGGGGGCGAAACTTTCGAGGTCGTCGAGGTGCGCGGTAGCGGCGGTCCCGGCCACCAAACATATGGCGTGAGGCAAATTCGCTACGAGATGTATAGCGAACCCTACTGGCAATACGTCACTGAAGATGTCGGCGTGAACGGTTCCATCTATGGGCAGTCGTTCCTTGTCGCCCAGCCGATGCAGTTGACAAGCCTCGACCTATCGTTTGCCCGCGTCGGCGCTGACGGCGACGTGCATGTGTTCATCGTGGAAACCACAACGGGCGGCATGCCGCGTTTTGATGCGGTTCTGGCGCAGGGCAAGTTGAACCATGCCGATCTTGTCGTCGGCTGGAACAAAGCTGTTTTGCCTATAACGTTGCTGGAAAGCGGAAAGCGATATGCCTTCGTTACCGTGACAACGGGCGCGCATGCGTTGCATGTTTCAGCCGCAAACAAGTACACGGGCGGAACGCAGTTCCTGACAACAGACGGCGCTTTCTCGCAAGGCTCTACGGAAACCGACATTTGCTTCCGCCTTAATGCCGCACGGTATCACAGCCCACGAACTGTCATTCCGATGCAGGCACTCAACCTTGCGGACGGCATGACGCAAATCGACATGCTGTTTGCCGGCTGGGTGCCGGGCGGTTGCCAGCTCGGTTGGGAAATCCGGCCTTCCGGCTCGAATGTCTGGACCGAACTGGATGACGGCGATCCGACGACGAACCCGCTCGTTGGCCTTCCTGCTTCGGTTGAGCTGCGCATGGTCATGATGGGAACGGCTGATTTGCAGCCGATGATCCAGCTTGATCAAAAGGCCGTTTCGCGCGTTGCCAGAAACCGCAGCACAATGCGGGCCGTCAGTAAAAGCTTCCCGTTTGGATTTGCGACTACGCATATCCAGACACAATACACCTTGGATAGCTTCGATCCGGAGCGTCACACCTTCACGCCGGCCATTATGGTGGGCAACGCATTGGTTACGCCTGACGCGACGGAAATGACCATTGACGCGCAGGTGCCTACGCGCCGGACCTATCTTTCAACCTACACGCTCGGCGCTGCTGCCAATGCTGCACGCATGCACCCTGCTGCCACCACCAACAATGTCGTGTCCGTGCCGTTCGTGCAGGATGCTTTCATTGCTGCGCTTTAAGGGGTTCCCATGGCTTTCAAGATTGATCCGGAAAAATCCTACGATGTGAAGCTGTCTCGCGTCGTGAAGCGGGGGCGGTTCACCTACTACCCTCTGAACGAAATCAATATGCGTGGAACGTTGGTTGAGGCGATCCTTGCGCAGGAAGGTGACGAGGTGCTGGACTATGCCAGAGAGGTCTGACGGCTACCAGCTTCCATCGTGGCCAAAGACGCTGATTGATCGGCTATTGTGGAATTACACAATGGGCGATCTTGACGCTCGGCTTTTGACGGTGGAAGCGCGAGCAGCATCGTTCACGGAACTTGAAGAGCGAGGTATCCAAGCCTCACTCGACTACATTCAAGTGAATGTTGCGCCCCAGCTCGTAAACCTGAAAACATCCATCGATCTGGCGCAGGCCCAAATTGACCAGATCATTATCGGGGGTAAAGCACCCGACACGCTGAAGTTCGGCGGAAAGGAGCCTTCCTACTATGCGACGGCGCTCGCCCTGTCCGAAGGGCTTTCCGGCAAGGTTCCCGTTGGACGCAAGATCAACGGCAAAGAGCTGTCCGTAGACGTCGAGCTTTCCAAGGCTGACGTTGGGTTAGACAAAGTCAACAACACCTCGGACGCTGATAAGCCAATCAGCACAGCTACCGGGCAGGCCCTCGACAAGAGGATAACCGGACCAGATGGCGGGGTTGTTGCCGGTCAAGTCGTTGGCTTCGCTGATGACAAGGGAAACAAGGGCAAGGGTCTCACCCCTGAAGAAGTCCGGATATTTGCGCAGGTGATGAAGGGCGGCGCTGCGGGCCGTGATTACCTGATCAATGGCAACTTCCAATATTGGCGGCGCGGAACTAGCCAGACCGCCAAAGGGTACGGCTCCCATGATCGTTGGTTCAATAATTTTGAGTCTTCGGTCATGTCCACTGACCGGCTGAGTTTCGCGCCGGGACAAATCGAAGTTCCCGGTTATCCTCGCTTTTACTCCAGAACCTACTGGACGCCCGGCTCTGACAATGCCGGAGCTTACGCAGTCAAGGCGCAGACAATATATGACGTCACTAAATTTGCGGGCAAACTGGTGACATTGCATTTTTCTGCGAGGTGCAGTTATGCCCGACCGCTTCCGTTAGAGTTGGGGCAGAACTTTGGGTCTGGTGGCTCTCCCAGCCCCGGTGTTCTTACATACCTCGGAACAGTCGACGTAACGACTGCGTGGCAGCGGTTTAAGGTCAAATTTGTCGCGCCCGACATTGCCGGCAAGACCCTCGGAACAGACGATAATAGCAACTCGGACATTCTGTTCTGGCTGGATGGCGGGACAAACTACCGGGTTAGAAATGGTGGCCTGACCAGAAAGCCGGCCGGATGGATTGATCTTGCAATGGTATCAATTGTCGACGGCGATGCTACCGGCGAAGAATTGCCCGTTCCATGGTATGACCCCGACCTTGAACGACGCCGAGTGGACTTCTATTGCCAGCCACTCACGATGAACATGCGCGGCTACCTGCCGGGCAACGATTGGGCACTGGTTGCCCCGCTGCAATGGTCTGCCATGCGCCGCGCCCCGGATATCATCGATCTTGGGACCGGTAGTTTCTACAATGGCAAAGCGTTCAACTTTTACAACGTTGTACCTTACGGCGCTCGCGGCGAGCTTATCTCCGCAGGAGCTGGTGACGTCTACGCCATCGACAAGCGTTATTTGCTTTTTGCGGAGTGACACATGCCCATCGAGTACATCAGAGAAAAAAGCGACGGTTCATTCGAGGGCGGTCCCTTTGCGGATGGGTCAACCTACCTCAACTTCGGCAAGGAAAGCCCATTATGGGAAGAGGTTGAAGCGTGGATCGCGGCGGGCAATACGCTGGAAGCGTATGTTGAGGTTCCGCCACCGCCCCCTCCCATCACGCGCCGCCAGCTTCGATTGACTTTAGTCCGAAACGGAATTTCCCTGTCTACCGTCGAGGCCGCAATCGAAGGGATGCCAGAGGGGCTGGAAAAAGCTGAGGCACAAATAGAATGGGCCGATGCAAGCACATTCGAGCGGTCGCACCCGACCCTTTTGTTGATCGCGTCAGCGCTCGGTCTGACTGAAGCGCAGATCGACGCCATGTGGCTTGAAGCCGCCTCGGCTTAGGCTCTCGGCCGAAGTCATAATAAACCCCGCCTCGCCGCCTCGGCGAGGCGCTCCCTTATTCCGGTAATGACCGGACACCCCCTTCAAAATCTGGAAACTATAAAGGAGTCCATAATGGCTGACCTGGCCTATGCGCATGGCGTGACCTTGACCGAAAGCACGGAAACCCCGTCGCTTCTTCGTGTCCAGCGCCAAGGCATCACTTTCATCAACGGCACGGCACCTGATGCCGATCCGGCCGCCTTTCCGCTGAACACGCCGACGCTCGTCACTTCTGAACCGAAAGCGAGCGGCCTCGGTGCGGACGGCACCTTGCTTGAAGACGTGAAGACGGTTTTCGGCGAAGGCGGATCGTGGTGCATCGTTAACCGCGTCGAGCACAGCGCCGATCCGGCAACTCTGCAGGCGAACCTTATCGGCGACCTGGTCGCGCGAACCGGCATTTACGCGGTGCTTCGCGCCAAGGGTCTGACGGGTTATCAGCCGCGCGTCATCATCACGGCAGGCAATACTGGCGCATGGGTGGAAGCCGGCGTCGTATCGGTTTCCGTTGTTGCCGAAGGCTCCAAACTGACTGAGCCGCCAATCGTGAAAGCAACGGGCGGCGGCAATGATCAGGGCAAGGAGCTGCCGACGCTGGAAGCCGTCATGGGTGAAGGGACCAACGCGGATAAGGTTGTGGCCGTCCGCGTCGTCAAGCCCGGCAAAAAGCTTTCGGAGCAACCTGTCATCAGTTTCGAAGGCGGCGGCGATGATGCCGCCAAGGTGCTGCCGGAAGCGACTGCGAATGTCGGTGACGTGGCTAATCCTTTTGTTTCGGCTCTGAATGCCGTTACCCCGAAAATCCGCGCTCGCGCTTACATCAGCGGCCCGAACACGACAAATGCCGAAGCCCTGCGCTTCCGTCGCACCATCAACGGTGGTCGCATTCTGGTTATTGATCCGAAGGTCATCAAGAACGTGAATGGCGTTCCAGTGACAAAGCCCGTCGCTGCTGTGTTCGCCGGCGTGCGCTCTCGCGTCGTGGCATCCAGTGAGGGTGTATCCGGTTCGGTTTCGAACAAGATCATCCGCACCATCGACGGCGTTGCCCGCACGATCATGTATCCCGATGATTCCAACTACCTGAACGAAAATCAGGTGGCGACGATCATCAACGAGCGTGGCGGCTTCCGCACCTGGGGTAGCCGTCTGGCGACTGATGATCCGATCTGGCAATTCGATAACGTCCGCGCCACGGCCGACATGATCAACGAGTCGCTGGAAGATATCTATTTCGCTTACGTGGATCGCAAGTTCACGAAGGCGAATATGAAGATGATGATTGAGGACGGGAACGCCGCCCTTCGCGTCTTCAAGAACAATGATGACATTCTCGGCGGCAGGTGCTGGTTCCCGGCGCTGAATGATCCGACCTTGATGGCAAACGGCAAAATCTTCCTGCACGTCGAGTTCGAGCCTGTTGCCATCATGGAGCAAATCCACATCACCACTCACCGCAACATTCTCTACTACCGGCTTCTGCTGGATGAAGTGAATGGGCTTATCGAAACCGGCCCGCTCTCGGTTGCCGCATAAGGAGTAGCCAGACATGGCAGAAAAATCCCTACCCCGTTACATCCTTCGCGATTGCATGCTGTGGGCAGATCGCCAGAGCCAGCTTGGTCAGATCGGCGAAATCACGCCGCCCGTGCCGGAAGCCAAGCGCGAGGGGATGCGCAACGCTGGCATGATCAAGGAACGCAACGTGCACCTTGGTTACAATGCGCTCGAATTCAGCTTCAAGATGCCGGGCCTCGATCCGGACATTCTGAAGCTCTTCGGCCTGAAGCCCGGCGCTGACACGCCTTTCCTCGTGACCGGCGCGCATGTCGATGAAGATGGCACCACGCATAGCGCCGTCATGTCCATTCGCGGCAAGCTCTACAAGCCCGATCCGGGCACCTGGAAGGGTGGCGATCTGGCCGCAAACGACTACGCCGTGGACGTGAATTACTACAAGCTCGAAATCGACGGCGACGAAATCTACGAAATGGATGATTTTGAATTCAAAGTCGGTGGCGTCTCGCAAAACGCCGACATTCGTACCGCGCTCTTGCTCTAAGGGCGCGTCACTCCCCTCCCGAAATTCTCCTTTCATTCGGCCCGCTTCGTGCGGGCCATTTCTTTGAGGTTCTACCATGACCGAGACTGTAACCGTTGCCCTCGCAAAGCCCGTCACCAATGGCGACACCACAATTTCCGAACTGACCTTCCGCGAGCCGACGGTGGGTGATCTGATCATCGGCGACCAGATGACCGGGCAACTTTCCAAGATGACCGCAATCCTCGCCTCGATCTCTGACACGCCCCTGCCGGCGTTCAAGAAGATCGGCGCGAATGACTTTTCCAAGATCGTCACCGCGACGGCCGGCCTCTTGGGAAACGAGAAGAAGAAGGACACGACTGGCGGCTAATCGCCGTTTTCGTCTCCGAACGTCACTCCACATCGCTTGAAGCAATCGAGCGATGGTCTCCTAAAAAGCTGCTGGCCTACTTCGAAAAGTCCTGTGAGCTTTCCAAGATCATGAGGCAATAAATGTCTGTCGTGCAAAGCACCCTGCGCATCTCCCTTCTGGAAGATGTCGTCGCCAAATCTGCGCCTATCTTCCGCACTCTCGACCGGCTGCAAGGCCAGCAGATGAAGGCGTTCGCGCCGATGCGCGGGCTGATGGGGCAGGCCATCGCGCTGGGTGCCGGCTACCTCGGCGCGACCGAAGGTATCTCGGCGACGGCCGGCGCTGCCATCGAGTTCGAAACCGCTTTCGCTGACGTGAAAAAGGTTGTCGAGGCGACCGACGAACAATTTGAAAACATGCGCCGTAGCATCCGGCGCATGTCCGGCGAAATCCCTCTGGCCGCAACCGACATTGCAGCCCTGTTTGCGGCGGCCGGCGAGTCTGGCGTGGCGACTGAGGATCTACAAAGTTTCGCCGAAATGGCCGCCCGTGTCGGCGTCGCCTTCGACATGACGGCGGCCGACGCCGGCGAAAGCCTCGCCAAGCTCAAAACCCAGCTTGGTTTGAACGTCGCCGAAACGGGCGATATGGCCGACGCCATCAACCATCTCTCAAACAACATGGCCTCCAAGGCCAAGGACGTCACCGAATTCATGCTGCGCGTTGGCGCCATCGGTGAGATGAGCGGCTTTGTGAAAGAAGACGTCGCGGCCATGGGTAGCGCCATGATCGCGGCCGGCTCGGATGCCAGCACGGCCGGCACGGCGATGAAGAACGTTATCCGCGCTTTGGCACGGGGCGACTTTGCAAAGAAGTCGCAGCGTGACGCGGCAAAAGCCCTCGGCCTGCATTTGCCCACCATCGCAAAGGACATGCAGAAAGATGCCAAGGGCACCTTGCGCAAGGTTCTTACAGCCATCGCCAAGGCTCCGAAGCATCAGCAAACTTCGCTCCTGTCTGAATTCTTCGGTGATGAAGCGAGCGCCTTCATGCCGCTGGTGGGCAACATTCAGTTGCTCGACCAGGCGCTCGCATCCGTGGCCGACCGGACGAAATATTCCGGATCGGCTTTTGCCGAGTATGTCCAGCGCGCAAACACCACGCGCAACGTCCTCGATCTCTTGGGCAACAAGATTTCCAACAAGTTCTCCGAGATGGGTGACGCGATGTTGCCATCCATCCGCGAGGGCGCTCAAGCCATCGGCGAAATCATAGATACGCTGGGAAACAGAGTTACGCTTCTCGATAAAGTGACGCTCTCGCTTCAAGGGTTCGCCCAAGGCCTTGGCTACGATGGTGGAGTGCGCGATATCGTAAACGACTTAGGCGATTTGCTGCTCGGCCCCGTTGACCCCAATGCGGCCGACCGCATCGGCAGCATCTTCATGAGAGCTAAGGAATGGGGTGCGTCAATTCGCGAGCTGAATGAAGCGATCAAAGATAACCCGATTGCCAAGTTCCTTGCGGAAATGTCCGGCTACGGCTTCCAGCTCTTTTTGTACGCCTCGGGCATTGCGATGCTGGCCGGCACCATTCGCAAGCTTGCGGGGGCGCTGATGCTTCTTTCCGGCGCGAGTACCGCGCTTTCAATCCTCAAGACGATAGGAACCTTGAGTGAGTTTCCGGGGCTGGGTGGCGATGGTGGAAAACCGGGCGGGAAAGCCTCGAAAGGCGGGGGCGGCAATGTCCCTGACGTTCTGCCATGGTACAGTCAGGCTGGCCAGTGGCTGAAGGGTTTCGGTTCGCAGCTCGGCTTCGGCCTGTCCGTCCAGAGTTTGGGCGACACCCCCGGCGACACGTTTGACGATCAGGTCAAGAACCAGCAAAAGTACAAGGAAGCTTTGCAGAAGCTCTTTGGCCTCAACAAGGATGCTTCGGGGGTTTCCGGCTGGGATAGCTTCTGGTTCGGCGATGCAGCCAAACCGGATTTCAGCTTTCGCGAACACGCCGGTATTTCTGGCGTCGGTGGAACCGGGGGCGGTGCACCGGCGACGGCCAGCGCCTCCGGTCAGCCGGTCTTGGCGCGCATCGACGCGGGATCGCTTCCGCTGATGGTCACACCTAACGGCACGCAGGATGTCAGGGTGACAAACCGCGAGCCTGTTAGCGTTACGGTCCACAACCAGATCAGCATCACGGGCGTTTCCGATCCGGAGGCGGCCGGCAATGCAGCCGCTGCGCAAGTCGGCGAAAAGGTGCGGCAGGGTGTTGAAAGTTCTTACAGCGATTAGCGGATGAACCCGTTCGCCTTGGCAGTCCTGCGAATCTGTGTGCAATGAGCCGCCTTCGCAGCCTCCGACATGTTTTTCTGCTGAAACTTTTTCCCCTCAGTTAGCAGCTGAAGGGTTGATGCGAAGCTCATGTCGTCAGCTGCGACGGCTTTGTCGATATAGGCGGCGATCATTTCATGATCGTACGTCAGGCCGCAGATTTCTTCAGCGGCCAGTATCGTTCCTAACTGAAGCGCAACGTCGCTGGAATCTTTCTTCGGCGCTGCGAACGCAACGGTCGCGAACATCAGCAGCGGTGCAAGTATCAGCGTTGGCTTCACCGCTGTTCCCCCTCTTATTCATCATGCTTCGCCAGAGGTAAAATATGTCCGGTTACACGTCAATGATGCTCGGCGGCTTCGGTTTCGAGGCGCTGGGCTTCGGCTATCAGGGTGTCAAACGCTCCCTAAATACCCAATGGACTGAAGTGGCTGTGGGGCAAACCCTCAACCCCCAGCAATGGACCGGCCCAACGTCAGACGAAATCACCATCGCCGGCGTGATCTTCACCGAAGAATTCGGCGGGCAATCGCAGCTCGATGGGATCGCCGCTGAAGCGCTTGCCGGCGTGCCCATGATGCTGGTGACGGGTGATGCGGTCGAGGGTGTCATTCGAGGCATTTTCACGGTGCAGGGTATCGAGGAAGATAAGTCCCATCACAACGCGCGGGGCGAGGCTGCGCGCAACGCGTACACCATCAAGCTCAAGCGCCAGCCGGACACAACGCCCATGCCCGGTGGTTCCATTCTGGATCGCGCCACAAGCTTCCTTTCCAATCTCTTCCGGTGATTTGCCATGTCGAACACATACATCACGCGGCAGGGTGAAACCGTCGATCTCGCCTGCCTCGCACATTACGGCCGGACTGAAAAAGTCGTCGAGGCCGTGCTTGAAGCAAATCCGGGCCTCGCGGCGCTGGGCGTGGTGCTGCCGCTCGGCACCACGATCATCATGCCGGCCATGCCGTCCACCACGACGCAACCGCGCCTTGTCAGCCTTTGGGATTGAACCATGCATCCACGCGTCGAAGTCACCATTGACGGCCAGCCCGTGGCCGGCACGTTCTATGAGCGTCTGAAATCCATCACAGTGACCGATAAGGAAGGCTTGAAATCCGACACGGTCGATATCGAGCTGAACGATGGCTCGCCCGATTTTCTGGCCCTGCCCCGCAAGGGTGCAATCATTGCGGTCCGGATGGGTTACGGAGAAAATCTCGGTTCGCTTGGCACTTTCACGGCAGACAAGATCAATGGCTCTTGTCTGCCCTATGGCCTGTCGATCTCCGGAAAGGCCGTGGACTTCCGAAGCGGCAAGCTGAAGGAACGGCAGGAGCGGGCATGGGACAAAAAATCCCTTGGCGATATCGTCTCGCAGATCGCCGATGAAAGCGGCCTGACGCCGGCGATTGATTCCGACCTATCGAAGTTCGTTTATGACTGGATCGGCCAACAGGACGAAAGCAATCTGCATTTCCTGCGCCGGCTCGCCCAGCGCCATAACGGGCTTTTCTCGATCAAGCAGGGCCGGTTGCTGTTCTCGAAGCTGGGATCGGGCAGATCGGCGAGCGGCAACAATATCGGTAGTGTCATCATCACCCGTGAAATGGTGCTTCTGAACACCCTGAAATTCGACATCGGCGACCGCACCAAATACAGCAAGGTCGTTGCCTACTATCAGGACAGCGATAAGGCGCAGCGCGTCGAAATCGAAGCGGACGCGGATGCGGACGGCGAAAGCGTCTATCGCATTCCGGAGCCGTTTTCCTCGCCTGATGAAGCCGACAAGGCGGCGCAGGCGAAAGCCAAAAGCCTGAAGCGTGGCGAGGGTAGCACATCGGTCACGGTGATTGGCGATACCTCGATCTGCGCCGGCGCTCCCCTGCTCTACGCCGGCATTCGGCCGGGCCTTGATGGCGTGCCCTACATCATCGACACGGCCACGCACAAATATGTCGCGAAAGGCACCTTCACCACTGACATTTCCGGCAAACTCTACGATGGCAAATCATCGACGGAAGGCGACGATGATGATGGCGGCGGTTCCTCTGGCGGCGATGACGGCTCGAAGGGCGGAACGGAAGGTGGCGGCAAGGTCGCGCCGAACAGTGCACCTGGTACACCCGCAACGCCGGCGCACTTCCTGACGCCTCGGCTGGGGCGCACAGACGAAAACTAAATCGCTGATCGCCGGCGCAATGCGTCGGCCTTTCCTGTCTGGTCGCATCGCGTGACTTGGCAAAGTCCGGCCTCGCCGGGCGCTTGAACCACAAGGTTCAATCTCTCCCCTCGCCTCCGGGCAATCCTCATCAAAATCGGAGTTATCCTTATGGATGCGACAACGTTCTTCGCATATGCGAGGCGCGCGCCTTTTGGCGGCCGTCTCACGCAGGGCCAGATTGATGGCATGAATGCACTGTTCCGGTGCTGGGAATCTCACAAAATTCCCGCTCCGGATAAGCGCCACCTCGCCTACATTCTGGCATCGGTGTTTCACGAAACGGGCGGCCGAATGGTGCCCGTGCGCGAAACCTTCGCCTCGACCGACGCCGGCGCAATCGCTGCTTTGGACAAGGCATACAAAGCCGGCCGGCTGGGACAGGTCAGCAAGCCGTACTGGCGCAAAGGCGCGAACGGTAAAGCCTACTTCGGGCGAGGCGATATCCAGCTCACGCACGAAGAAAACTATAGAGTCCTCGGCGAGCGGATCGGCGTTGACCTGGTTGGCAATCCATCTCTCGCCCTCGATCTCGATATCAGCGCAGAGATTGCCATCGTGGGCATGCTGGAAGGCCTGTTTACCGGCAAGAAGCTGACGGACTATTTCAACCTCAAGAAGGATGATCCGATTGGCGCTCGGGCGGTCGTAAACGGGACCGATAAGGCGAAGCTGATCGCCGGCTACTACAAGTTCTTCCTTGATGCATTGGAGGCGGCGACCGTCGCCTATTATCAAGGCCAGCCGGACGATGTTGCCGAGCGCGATGCCCAGCCGGACAACGTGCCGGCCATGAAAAGCAAGTCGCTCTTGACGATCATCGGCAGCTTCCTCGGCGCTATCGGCCTCGGCGCGGTGGACGATCTGAAGGGCGTTGTTGAAAGCGGCGCAACCCTGTTCGGCGCGATCTCCAATCCGTGGGCCTTCGGTAGCCTGGTCTTTGCCACAACCGGGGCTGTGGTTCTGACGTGGCTTGTCGGTTCCGGCCGGATCACGATCAACCGGAGCGCCGCGCCGTAATGTTCGGTCTGGATGCCGGATGGCTGAAAATGGCGGCTGGGGGGCTTTTCTGCGCGTTCGCCCTCACCGCTGGCTCCTATCACCTCGGAAAGCACGAAGGGCGCTCCATCGAGCGCGCAGAGGGCGAGGCGAAGGCCGCAAAAAACGCGCTCCAACGCATCACCAACATGGAGAAAAACAATGCATCGTTCCGCGATCTTTCGCCTCGCCATCGTTGCCTCGCTCTCATGCGCTCTAGCGGGTTGCCTGACAGCGCCTGCGACGACTGAAGGCAGCGGATATCAGATTACGCACTTTTCAAGTGCGAAGGCGGCCCGGCTGGCTTCACAGGATGCAACGGCTGGCCCTGCCATCCACTCAAACAACCAGCAGTGCATGAAAGACCCTGCCTGCCGCAAATAGAAATCGTAAGGCTTCAAGGAAGCCAAGGGGCTGAAGGTGGACAAGTTCAACTCGTTCAACGAAATGCTGACCGCATGGGGCGGCGGGGCATTTACAACTATCATTGGCGCACTTGCCGGCCGCTTCATGTGGCACGGCAACGAAGCCAGAAAGGGCAACAGGAAGTTTTTCGGGCGCGAGCTGCTTTGGGAATTTCCGGTGGCCGTGGGTATGGCGCTAATCGGTGAAGGCGTTGCGTCATACCTCGGCATGAGCCAGCCCGCATCGACCGGGCTTATTGCCGCGCTCGCCTATCTTGGGCCGCGCGGAACGGAAGTTCTCTTCCAGCGCTGGTTTAGCAAAAAGGTCGCCTGACCTTGCAAGAACAACGGGCCGGCAGGAATCCCCTGCCCGGCCCGTTTCTATAGCTGCCCTCGGGTGGCCGCAGCCTCACGGCTGCAACAGCGGGTGCAGATTGGCGTCATACCCCGCCCGACAACATCAAAGATCATTGCCGCACCCTTCGCCTGCGCAGGCCGGTGCGGTTTGTCAGAAAAGATGGTCTTAGACAAATGCAAAATCTCTTTCAGTTTTCCGAAGTGCGGCCAGTGTCTCCCCCTGCCGCCTATCTCGGCGGTAAAAAGCAGCTCGCCGGCCGGATCGCTGCATTACTCGAACAAATCCCGCATGATCTCTATGTGGAACCATTCACGGGCATGGGCGGGGTATTCTTCCGCCGTCGCCTTGTGCCTCGCGCGGAAGTCATCAACGATATTTCCGGCGACGTGACGACGCTGTTTCGCATTCTGCAGCGTCACTTGCCCCAGCTGCTGGAGGTGATGAAATTCCAGATTACGTCACGGCGGGAGTTCGAGCGGCTGGCCGCGTGCGATCCCTCGACCTTGACCGATCTCGATAGATCGGCCCGGTTCCTCTATCTCCAGAAGCTGGCCTTTGGTGGCAAAATTTCCGGCCGGACCTTTGGTGTCGATACCACGGGCGGCGCTCGGTTCAATGTCACGCGGCTTACGCCGATCTTGGAGGAAGTCCACGAACGTCTCGCCGGCGTCGTGATTGAATGCCTCGACTGGCGCACGCTCATCGAGCGGTATGACCGGCCGGGCGCAATGTTCTACCTCGATCCGCCTTACTATGGCTGCGAGAACGACTATGGAAAGAACGTCTTCAAGCGGGACGATTTCGCGGAAATGGCCGAACGTCTCGGCACGATCAAGGGCCGCTTCATGATCTCGCTCAATGACCGGCCGGAAGTGCGTGAAATCTTCGGCCGTTATCCAATGACGCCGGTTTCGCTCACCTACACCATCCGGGGCGGCGAAGGCAAAGAAGTTGGCGAAGTCGTCATTCTTGACGGCAAAGAGCCTGCAATCCCAAACCTGCCGTTGCTATGAACAAAAAAAAGCCGCTCGGTTACGCCGGGCGGCTTTTTGCGTTTCTGGCGCTGGCTTCGGGAATGACATTCTAATTTCTAGCGTCGATCGCGCGCTCGAGCGGATCCACGGCAGCAATAAAATTACAAGATTGCGAACGAATGTTTCATGCCGGCGTCTCGGCCGCCGGCGAATGCTGAAATGATTTTCCTTCAGGGCTTTCGTGGTGGCTGATTGATCGGCAACCCATTGAGCGCTGCAATCTGCTCGTATGTGTCCTCGACCTTTGCCGCCGCGACCCGTGGATAATCCGCCCAGCCATTATGCGGCAAGATGGTCTGTTTTACGCCGTCAATATGACTGATAGACCAGCGCCACTTTGTCCTCATGGTGCCGGTGACTTCAAGCATAATGCGGCCGAATGACCGGTCGCCGTCCCATGCACGATAATCTTCATGACCCTCGTTTGGCCACGTTTCGCGCCAGCGGTAGCGCGGTTCCGGTCCGGGATCGTCGGGATATTTCTTCATGCCTCCTGACATGGGTGCCTGACAAATAATTGTAAAGGTTTCGGGCGCAGGCTGGTGTTATGACAAAGCCCCGTCGCCCTCAATCAAAGCCGCTGCTGCGCGATGATGGAAAGCCCATCCAATCGCGCCCGATCCGCAAGCGAAACAAGGCCCAGCCGGCATTGCCGCTGGAGCCAATGCCGGCGCGTGTCGAACCCGCCCTTGCGCTGCTGAAGCAAAAGC
>NZ_JBQYSN010000050.1:0-34918 GCF_052686535.1 Agrobacterium sp. DKPNP3
ATGGCAAAGGTCAAGAGCCGCAGGGGCGTTCAAGGCCTCACGGCCGGCTTTTCTGTTCGCAGAAACGGACGCGGTTGCCGAAAGGGTCGGTCACCTCCATCACGTCGCCCCATGGCAATTCTTCGACACCCGGCTTCATGAAGCGATAATCCTTCGCCGCCAGTTCGCTCTGAAAGGCGTGAACGCCGTGCATGGTGACGAAGATGTTCGAGCCCGGTGTCGCATCGCCATGATGGCCGCTCAGATGAAGGCCCATTCCAGCCCGGGAAACCTGCATATAAAGCGGGAAATTCTCACCGAAGCGATGTTCCCAATCCACGGCGAAGCCAAGAAAATCGATATAGAACTCGCGCGCCTTCGCCTCGTCGAATATCCTGACGATCGGGAACATCTTCTCGAACCCGATATCTCCCTCCAAGCGCGTCCCGGCATCGGTCATGCTGCATCGATCCTTTTCAGGTCCTAAAACGAAACCGGCCGCAACGGGTGCGGCCGGTCAGGATCAGCTTACTCGGCTGCGACGATCTTGCCGTCCTGCCACTTGAACAGCGAGAAGGCCTGCGAGGTCAGGTCGCCGCTTTCACCATAGGTGACCTTGCCGATGGCGGTCGGGAAAGCTTCGCCGCTCTTCAGAACCTTGGCGACCGCTTCGGAATCCTTGGCGTCGCCTGCCTTTTCGATACCCGCCTTGAGGACTTCGACGGCAGCGTATGCATTGAGCGTGAAGGCTTCCGCCGGAATGTTGGCGGCCTTCAGGGCTTCTGCGGCGCTCTTGGAATCATCGTTCTTCAGGGCGTCGGAGGCGTTGGTGAAGATCGTGCCTTCGCCGGCCTGCGAACCAATGTTCCAGAATTCGCTGTTCGACAGGCCGTCACCGCCGATAATGGCAGCCTTGGCACCGACATCCTTGAGCTGGCGCGCCAGAAGACCCGCTTCCGGGTGGTAACCGCCAAAATAGACGATATCGACATTTTCAGACTTCAGACGAGCCGTCAGTGCGCCGAAATCCTTTTCACCGGGTGTCAGGGCATCATAGAGAACCTCGGTGACACCGCCGGCATTCAGCGTTGCCTTGAAGGCATCCGCCAGACCCTTGCCATAGGCGCCCTTGTCATGAATGATCGCGATCTTCTTGTCCTTGAGGTTGGCGAGAACGTATTTCGCTGCAACCTCGGCCTGCTGGTCGTCACGACCGCAGGTGCGGAAGACATTCGACAGGCCGCGGTTGGTCAGGCCCGGCGCAGTTGCCGTCGGCGTCACCATCAGCACACCGTTTTCGGCAAAGACGTCCGACGCCGGAATGGCGACGCCCGATGTTACCGGACCAACGACGAAATGGATCCCTTCGGCAACCAGCTGGTTGGCTGCGGAAACGCCCTGCTTCGGCTCGCCGCCATCATCGGCAAGCTTCAACACGACCTGTTCGCCGAGGATGCCGCCCTTTTTGTTGATTTCATTGACTGCCGTCTGGGCGCCATTCTTGACCTGGTCGCCATAGGCAGCGACGGGGCCGGTGAGCGGCGCAATCAGGCCGATGACGATCTCGGCATGGGCAAGCGGTGCGAATGCGAAGGACGCGGCGAGCGTCACGCTGGTCAATGTCTTCAGTTTCATCCTGGTGTCTCCTTGGAAATGGGGGCCTCGCCCCGATGAGCGCCATGGGCGTCGACCGAATGAAGCTATCGGACGCCTCCGGCGAAAACCCGTTCCATGTTTGAATTCCGAGCCTTCCACTCAACTCATACGGAAGGTTTGATGCCTTATGCAAGTCACCTTTGCTGGATTAGCTCCATTAGCGGTAATTCCTTCACCGGATCGACAGCAATTGTCTCATGTCTGCACATTCGACCGTTCGCAAACGCTTGGCCTTTTGCCGCTGCTGGAGGATAATATGCCATGACTACAGCAGATGAAGAATTTCTGGCGGGCTTGCCCGTCTTCCGGCATTTCGAAGACGTGGCAGACCCTGCGCTTTATCGCGCCCTGCCGCCGGGATGGGCGCTGGCCATCGCCGATATCATCGATTCGACGGCGGCGATCGGCACCGGTCGCTACAAGGCGGTCAACATGGCTGGCGCAGCGGTCATATCTGCTGTCTCGAACAGTCTTGAACGTCACGATCTGCCCTTCGTTTTCGGCGGCGATGGCGCAGCCGTTGCCGTGCCGCCGCGGAGCCTGAGTGTCGCCCGCACCGCGCTCTCCAACGTGCAGCGCTGGGTAAAGGACGATCTCGACCTGGCGATGCGCGTCGCGCTCGTTCCCATCGAGGATATTCGCGACAATGGTTTCGACATCCGTGTCGCCCGTTTCCAGGCGAGCGACGACGTCTCCTACGCCATGTTTTCGGGTGGCGGCAACAGCTGGGCGGAAGCCCGGATGAAGGAGGGGCAATACGCGCTCGCCGCAGCCGACGCAGGTGCGCGCCCAAACCTGACAGGACTGTCCTGTCGCTGGAATCCCATCCCGGCATCCCATGGCAAGGTGGTGTCGGTCATCGCCGTGCCGGGACCGTCGCAGGACATGCCGGCATTCCGCCAGCTGGTCATCGATCTCGTCGATCTCGCCGAGCAGGACAGCAGACACGGCCACCCGGTGCCGGAAGACGGACCGAAACTCGGTTTCGTGGGCGAAGGTCTCGGCCTGGAAGCCCGCGCCGGTGCTGCGCATCAGGATTTATGGGGCAGGACGCGTCGCGCGATGCGGGTTCTCGGCGAGAGCCTTCTCGTCAACATCCTCGGGCTCACCAAACTGTCGCTCGGGCGGTTCAACGCCGCCAATTACCGGCGTTCGGTCGCCAGCAACACGGATTTCCGAAAGTTCGATGACGGTTTGAAGATGACCGTCGATATCGATGCCACGCGGCTTGAAAAAATACGCTCCCGGCTGGAACATGGGCGTCTGTCGGGAAGCTGCTATTACGGTCTGCACGAGCAGGATGCCGCGCTGATGACCTGTATCGTGCCCTCTCCGCTTTCCCGGGACCACATGCATTTCGTCGATGGCGCCGATGGCGGTTATGCGGCTGCGGCAAACCATCTCAAACAACAGATGCAGTCTGCGATGCTTCAGGCGCGCCCGGTTTGACCGCAAACGTCGCAAGCTCTATTTCTCTTCGTTTACCGGGTGACCCCGGCGCAAATCCCGTCACAGTGCCTCTTGCGAAACGCTCTGCCGGCGCCAAGCAAACAAAGCCACGACACCGCTACGCTCCATCCCTGGCCCTTTTGCGCCCGACAACACGCAAAAAAGAAAACCGGCGCGATGCGCCGGTTTCAGTCAAGTCCTGCTTCCGACCCATCAAAAGGCCGTTGGCTCAGGCAGCAGTCTTGCTGCTCTTCTGCGTCTGGCAATAAATATCCTCAAGCGAGGCGAGGATTTTTTTGACGGATTCGGAATTGCTGGAATAATAGATGGTCTGCGCATCCCGTCTTGTCTTTACCAGTCGCTGGGCACGCAATTTTGAAAGATGCTGCGAGAGAGCGGACTGGCTGAGACCAACCTGGGAAGCGAGAACACCAACTGGCACTTCCGTATCCACCAGCGTGCACAAGATCATCAAACGCTTGGGATTCGCCATGGCTGACAGCAGGTCTGCAGCGGCGATGCTATGTTCCGAAAGAGATTGGTTATCCATACGCTCAAGTCTCCTGATGACAGCCAAAAACGACGGTCATGGTGGCTATTATAGGTGTTCCAAATGGAGTTTTTATAATTCGTTCAACAACTTGTATATACCTAAATCTTGCTTATATCGTGGCCTTTCCAAAGAATATTGTTCATCGACTATCTAGTTAAGATACGTCGATTAAATTATAGGATTTTTGCCAGATTTTTCGAAAAAACATAATAAAAAACGCATTAGTAACACTATTCACAAGAAATAAACGATCATAACTTGATCATTGCAGTCATTACGCTTGACGCCGGATTTCGGCAACGCAATCTATTAACACCTTAAATTTAGTAGCGAACCAAGAATCTTGCTTAACATTGCGCAATTTTCTCCAAGTTTGCAATATGATTTTTATTCGTAATTATTTTAATGCATAACTTATGATATCAAAAATAGTCTTTCCCGCCACTGAAACGTTTAAATTGGCGCCCCTGAAGATTTCGTCCAAATAAAAAGGGCCTCCAAAGCGGAGGCCCTTTTTAGACTTCGAGACGGCGAATCACTATTTTTTGCGGTGGCGCGTCAGCCCCGCCACGACCTCGTCGGCCGAAATGGTGCCCACGATCGCGCCATTATCGACGACGCCAATCGCGCCGGCGTGTTTTGAAAGCGCATCGAGAATATCGATAAGCGGTGACGAGGGAAGAGCCGTGGCCGCCACGGAGAGGTTCCCGTTCCGCTCGTCCACACCGCGTTTCATCACGTCGGCGGCTGTCAGCATGGAGATCGGGTTCATGTTCTGCACGAAATCCGCGACATAGGGGGTGGCGGGCTCCCTGACGATCTGCTGCGGCGTTCCGCACTGGATGATGCGTCCGCCCTCCATCATGGCGATACGGTTGCCGATGCGGAAGGCTTCGTCCAGATCGTGACTGACGAACAAAATGGTCTTCTTCAGCCGGCTCTGGAATTCCAGAAGCTCGTCCTGCAGACGGCTTCTGATGAGGGGATCGAGCGCCGAGAACGGCTCGTCCATCAACAGGATCGGCGCTCCGGTGGCAAAGGCTCTCGCCAGCCCCACACGCTGCTGCATGCCGCCGGAGAGTTCGCCCACCTTCCGGTCAGCCCAGGCGGAAAGGTTCACCAGTTCCAGCTGCTCCGCCACCATGCGTTTGCGCTCTGCTTCCGGTACGCCGGAAAGCTCCAGCCCGAAGCCGACATTGTCGGCGACATTGCGCCAGGGCAAGAGGCCGAATTGCTGGAAGACCATCGAAACCGTGTGCATGCGCAGGTCACGCAGCGCCTTTGCCGACGACCTGTATGGATCGACAAAGCCCGACTTGGTCTTCACACCCACATTGCCGCGCACGACGGGCGCAAGCCCGTTGACGGCCCGCAGAAGGGTCGACTTGCCCGAACCGGAAAGCCCCATGAGCACAAGTATCTCGCCCTCGCTGACGCTCAGCGAGGCATTGGCGACACCGAGAACCAGACCGGTCTCGACATTGATCTCGTCGCGTGTGCTGCCCCTGTCGATCAGCGGCAGCGCCGCCTCGGGCCGGTCGCCGAAAACAATATCGACATTACCAAAGATGATCGCGTCACTCATAGGTCATCCTCCGCGCCGGGAAGCCGGAAAAGTCGGTCGAGCACAATCGCCAGCACAACGATGCAAAGTCCCGCCTCAAAGCCCATGGCGATGTTAACGGTGTTCAGCGCGCGCACGACGGGCACACCAAGACCATTGGCGCCGACGAGGGCGGAAATGACCACCATCGACAGCGACAGCATGATCGTCTGGGTGAGGCCGGCCATGATCTGCGGCGCAGCGAAAGGAAGTTCCACCTTGCGCAGCACCTGCGAGGGTGTAGCGCCGAAGGCCACGGCGGCCTCGACCAGTGCCGGCGGCGTCGAGATGATGCCGAGGCGGGTAAGGCGAACGGGAGCCGGAATGGCGAAGATGACGGTGGCGATCAGCCCCGGCACCATGCCGAGGCCGAACAAAACCAGTGCGGGAATGAGATAAACGAAGGTCGGAATGGTCTGCATCAGATCCAGAACCGGGCGCATGCCGGCATAGATCCACTTGCGCCGCGCCGCCAGAATGCCGAGCGGCACGCCGATGATCATACAGACAGCGCTGGCAGCGATAACGAGCGCCAGCGTCTCCGTGGTCGCCTTCCAGTAGCCGAGGTTGATGATCAGCAGCATGCCGAGCGCCGTGAAGATCGGCATGCCGACCGAACGGCGCGTCCAGGCCGAAAGCGCCGTCAGGATAGCGACGATGATGAGCGGATGCGGCGCTTGGAGCACATAGAGCAGCGCGTTGATGACGCTTTGGAAAATGAAGGAAAGCCAGTCGAAAAAAAATGCGAGATTGCCGGTCAGCCAGTCGATGGCCTCCTTGGCATATCTGCCGACGGGCAGGCGGTTTTCAGGAGCGCTGAGCCATTCCACGGTAAGAAAAGACCTTTCGTGAACTAAAACAATTCCGGCAGAATGCGTTGTGTTTCTGCCTTGGGAATTGCGCAGACAACAAAATACGGAGCGTCGTCATCCAGTTGCCCGGATTGCTCCAATCGAGAAAAAGACGACCGGCAACGGGACTGCCGGACGCGGCACTGGCGCATGACTGTCCATGTCTGAAATTTTACAGGCAAGGGCACGCATGGGCATCGTTATTCCCATTGATCCGGCCTGACGGGCAGGCCGGATACAGTCACGCATAATCTTGCGGCTTAAAGGCCGAGAGCCTTCTTGACGGCAGGCAGGGCATCGGCACTGCCATCCTTGGTCTTGACGTTGGCAAGCCACGGCTCGATTGCAGTCGGGTTGGCCTTCAGCCAAGCCGTTGCCGCCGCCTCGCCTTCGAGACCGTCATTCAGGATCTTGCCCATGATCTCGTTTTCCATGGGCAGGGAAAATTGCAGGTTCTTGAGGAGCGTGCCGACATTGGCGCATTCCTCGACATAACCCTTGCGGACATTGGTGTAGATCGTCGCGCCGCCGAAATTCGGGCCGAATACCTCGTCACCGCCGGTCAGATAGGTGAGCTTGAAATTCGTGTTCATCGGATGCGGTTCCCAGCCGAGGAAGACAATCGGCTCGCCGGCCTTGTCGGCACGCGCGACCTGCGCCAGCATGCCCTGCTCGGACGATTCCACGACTTGGAAATCCTTGAGCCCGAACGTGTCCTTGGACACCATGTCGAGGATCAGGCGGTTGCCGTCATTGCCGGGCTCGATGCCGTAAATCTTGCCATCGAGTTCAGCGCTGTGGGCGGCGATATCCTTGAAATCCTTGATGCCGAGTTCGGCGCCCTTGGCATTGGTCGCCAGCGTGTATTTGGCGCCGGTCAGATTTTCACGCAGCACCTCGACCGATTTGTCGGCGCGGTAGGGCGCGAGATCGCCTTCCATGGTGGGCATCCAGTTGCCCAGGAAGACGTCGATATTGTTGTTTTTCAACGACGTATAGGTGACGGGCACGGAGAGAAGCTTGACGTCGGTTTCATAACCAAGGCTTTTCAAGAGCACCGTAGCGGTTGCCGTGGTTGCGGTGATGTCGGTCCAGCCCACATCGGAGAAGCGCACTGTACCACAGCTTGCAGGTTCGGCGGCACTGGCCGCACTGAACGTCATGGAGGAGATTGCTGCGGCCAGAACCAGACAGCGACGTCTATTTGCAAACATTGTTTGCTCCCTTTTTTTCGTTCCCTCGCCATTATCAATATCTTCCGGCCACAATCAACTCGCGTGCATTTGCGTGCTTTCGGACCTCGTTTGCGACAAAATCGTGAAAATGTCGGCATTTCGCGCCGTTATGTCGAAAAGCGGATGACCGCAGAAATCTGTGTGTTTCGAGCGGCCATACTGTTCAATCCACTTCATCGCCTCCAAAAGACGCTGAAGCGGAATCAGCATATTTGGCGCGTACCAGTGAAAAGCGCGACGGTGTCCGGAGAGTGGATGATGGCAAAACTCTATTTCAATTATTCGACGATGAATGCCGGCAAATCGACCATGCTGCTGCAGGCGTCCTACAATTATCAGGAGCGCGGCATGCGCACGCTGATTTTCACCGCAGCTTTCGATCACCGCGCTGGCGTCGGCCGTGTGGCCTCGCGAATCGGCCTCTCCTCCCCCGCCCTCACCTTTGACGAAAACACCGATCTGTTCGCCGAGGTGTCGGCGCTCCATTCCGAAGCGCCCGTCGCCTGCGTCTTCATTGATGAGGCAAATTTTCTCTCCGAACACCACGTCTGGCAGCTTGCCGACATTGCCGACCGGCTGAATATTCCGGTCATGACCTATGGCCTGCGCACGGATTTTCAGGGAAAACTTTTTCCGGCCTCGAAAGAACTGCTCGCCATCGCCGACGAACTCCGCGAAATCCGCACCATCTGCCATTGCGGCCGCAAGGCGACGATGGTCGCCCGCTTCGACAATGAAGGAAAGGTCGTTACGGAAGGCGCGCAGATCGAGGTCGGCGGTAACGAGAAATACGTATCCTTCTGCCGCCGCCATTGGGTGGAGACGGTGAACGGCGGCTAACAGTCTGCGTCGCGTTGCCGCATTTGATTTTTCGCAAAGATCGCTCCCCCGCGCTTCGCTAGAACGGCAGCGACACATCCCAGCTGGATGTGCTTTCGCTCAGGAGCAAGATAATGCTGAACAGAACTTCCAGATTTGCAAGCGTCGCTGTCGTCGCGTGCCTTTTCGCGCTTCCCGCGCTTTCTGCTGAAATCGAGGTGAAGATGCTGAACAAGGGCAGCGACGGGCAGGCGATGGTTTTCGAGCCCGCGACCGTCAAGGCCGCCGTTGGCGACGTCATCACCTTCGTCCCGGTCGACAAGGGTCATGATGCGGCAGCCGTCAAGGAGATGCTCCCGGAAGGTGTCGCCGATTTCAAGGGCAAGATGAACGAAGCCGTGACGGTCACCGTCGAGAAGGAAGGCGCTTACGTCGTCAAATGCACGCCGCATCTCGGCATGGGCATGGTTGCGCTCGTCGTTGTCGGCGAAGGGACGCCGGCCAATCTGGACGCCGTCAAGAACGGCAAGTTGCCAAAAAAGGCCCGCGACCGGCTGAACGACGAAATCGCCAAGCTTGGCCTCTGAGCTCCTCCGCCTGCATCCGTGACGCTCCGCTTCTTCGCCTGCGGTGAGATGGCGCGGCATCCGTCACGGACCGCAGGTTGAGAAAAGTTTCGCAACCATGTTGTATCGAGATTGACCGGGACATATCTGGAAGCGGTCATGCGGTTTGCGCCAGGCGCCAAACGCTTGAAAACGGAACAGCTGTTCCAGCATCCAGCCAGCTGGCAGAGGAGACTATGACGACATGATCGACCGGATCACCGCGCTCATTCAGGCAGGCTTCAGCGCCATCGGCAAAGCCGCCGGTCTGCTCGTCGCCTGGCTCCTGTGGCCATTCATGGCCGCCCATGGCTGGTACAGCGGTCGAAACTGGCTGATCAAGGGGCCGATCGCCCTCATCGTCATCCTGCTGGCCGGCTTTTACGGTTACTTTGTCTGGCAGACCCAGGTCTGGACAAATTTCGATCCGGACTATGTCGCCCGTTACAAGCTTGAGGAACGCACCGTGCCGCCCGGGCAGGAACTGCCCGCCGTAACGCCGACCGCGCCGGCCGGTGCAACCGGTGTTGCCGCAAACACCTCCGCCCCGGTCTGCCAGCGCTCGGCCATTGTCGATGCTGCCGCTGACCTGACGGACTTCAACGTCAATCAGAACGCCTGGATTTCCTCCATGCTGCTCTATCGTCTCGGCCTCTTCGGCATGGACTGGGACAGCACGCCCTTTCTCGACAACAAGGCGTCGTTCCAGCGCGGCGTGAACCAGGCCGTGCGCCGCACTGCCGTGGAGCTGGTGGACACGCTTGGCCGCGTGCGCGGCACGTCGGGCATCAACAACAATCTCCAGGAAGCGCGTGGAAACATGCAATTCAGCGAATATTCCTGGTATTTCGGCCTCGATCCTTTCGGCCCCAAGACACCGACGCCCAGCTATTATCGGGCCGCCATCCGCAGCTTCCAGGCGTTCAACGGCGAACTCGTCGCCTGCAAGGCCGTCTTCGATACCCGCGCCGACAACCTCATCCAGTTCATCGACCGTATCGCAGGCGATATCGGCTCCACATCCGCCATTCTGCGTGAGCGTTCGGAGAACTACAATGGCGGCTGGTTCGACACCCGAGCCGATGACCGCTTCTGGTTCGCTTATGGCCAGCTCTACGGGTATTACGGCGTTCTCTCCGCCGCCGGATCGGATTTCGCGCAGGTCATCCGCGAGCGTAACCTCACCAACCTCTGGAACGATACGTTGTCGCAAACCCGCGCGGCGCTGCGCATCCAGCCGGCGATCATTTCCAATGGTGAAGAAAGCGGCTGGATCATGCCGTCGCATCTCGCGACAATGGGCTTTTACGTGTTGAGAGTTCGCTCCAACCTCGTTGAACTGCGCTCTGTCCTCGACCGATAGACCCTTGGTCCCCAAGCCAGAGTCGCAGGGTGCACCGGTTAGTTGATCAACCGCAGGCGTATGGCCTTTGCGACAAGCTGCGCGCGGTTGACGCAATCCAGCTTGCGGATGGCGTTGTTCATGTAGGCATTGACCGTGTGCTCGGAGATCGAGAAGAGGTCGGCGATCTCGACAGACGTCTTTCCCTGGGCTGTCCAGCGAACCACGTCCAGCTCGCGTTTCGTCAGCGGCGATCGCCCCTTGGCGCCGCCCTGACAAAGGTCGTCATAAACCTGCAGCGCGTGCAGCGCGATCATGCTCAGTTCATTCAGGCACGCCTGGGGCAACACGTCCCGGTCGCCCGCGAAGTTCATGAGATGACGGGTGCCCGACATGTCGTGCACCGGCAGCATGACACCGGATGTCATGCCCATGGCTTTCAGGGCGTCCGAGGCCTCCAGTAACGACGGACTGGCAAGGGCGGGATCTTCCAGCGACCAATATTGCGGCATCATCGACGATGCTCCCCGCTTGATGACAAGACAGTCGCCGAGGGCGCCGTTTTGCGTCATCGCATTGACGACCGCGATCGGCAGGCTGCTTTCAATGATCGTCGGCAGGGAAAACGAATTTTGCCCGCCTGGCAGCCGGATCAGCGTGACATAGGCATAACCGAAGGCGCGCATTACCTCCTGCAGGGCTTCCAGCCATTTTATCTTGTCGGCTGTCGCTGAAAGTTCCTGGCACAACCGCGCCTGTCGCTCTGTCGTCACCATTCGCGCACACCCGTCCGGCCGGCTTCAGTGACCGGACAAAACAGATTTGCAATGGGGGTGAGCAGGGACAGCAGCGTCATCTCGGCAGGTTTGCTTACAAAGCCGGTTTTTCGGGTTTATTTTTTGGCTTGGCCATCAGCTTTTCCAGAAAGCCAAGCATGACCGCCGAGACGACAAAAGCCAGATGGATGATGGTAAACCACATCAGCTTGCTGTCTGTATATTGATTGGCGTTCAGGAAGATTTGCAGCAGGTGGATCGAAGAGATCGCGACAATAGACGAGGCGACCTTGATCTTCAGGCTGCCGGCATCGAGCTTGCCTAGAAACGAAACCTCGGCATCGGCATCATCGAAGCGGCTGACGAAATTCTCATAACCTGAAATCATCACCATGACGATGAGGCTAGCAACCAGCGCCGCATCGATCAGGCCAAGCATGGCAAGGATCATGTCCGCTTCGTCATAGTTGAAAACGTTCTTGGCGACCTTCAGAAACTTGAGCACGAACGAAAACGCGTAAACCGCGAGCGCCGCGACAAGTCCGAGATAAAACACCACGAGCAGCCAGCGGCTGGAGAGAATGATCCGCTCGACGAGCAGTTCAAGAGACTTCATTTCCGTATCCGATTGAGAAACTGTTATTGTCGCGACATGTTTAGACTGGCTGCAAATCACCTAGCAAGCAGCAATGTCGGGACTTTGACCGCACTGTGTTCTTTTCGGCGCGGCTCGCCATTTTTGTCGCAGCCGACAAACGTCATATTTTTGCAACACTGCCCGTCGACGTAAAACATGATGCAAAAAGTCATATATAATATGTTGACTCTTATCGTCATGTTTTTTAGTCCTCGCTTATCGGCTTGCCCGTAACACGTCAGACCAGATCCAGCCGCGCTTGAGTGCGGTGCGCTTTCGCGCGCCCTCACCCATCTGCGCGCAGCATACCCGGGGGTATTCAATGTCCATCTCACGCACGCAGTCCGCGCTGCTCCTGTGCACCGCCATGTCTCTTCTGCCACTCGCCAGCCCGGCCACCGCACAGGATGCCGCCACACAGGCGGACGGCACGACGACGCTCGAAAAGATCGTCGTCAAGGGCAAACGCGTCAAACCGGGCAACGCGCCCGCGGATACCCCACTAGCAAGCCAGACCACCGCAGAAGACATCCGCAAGAAAGACATCGGCAGCATCCGGGATCTCGGAAACACCACGGAACCGGGCGTCGACTACGTTGACGCCAAACCGGGCAGGCCCGGCGGCTTGTTCATCCGCGGGCTGGGCGGCGCTCGGGTCATCACTTTGATTGACAATATTCCCGTCCCCTATTTCAACAATTTCGCCCGTCAGGGCCAGGCTACAACAACCCTCAGCGATACAAGTTCGAGCTTCGATTTTTCGTCTCTTTCGACCGTTGACGTGGTGCGCGGCGCCGATTCCAGCCGCATCGGTTCCGGTGCCCTTGGCGGTGCGCTGGTGCTGCGCACGCTTGATCCGGAGGACCTCATCAGCGAAGGCCGTGACTGGGGCGGTGTTGCCAAGACCACCTATGACAGCGAGGACAGAAGCATCGGCGGATCGCTCGCCGTTGCCAAGAAGATCGACAATACGTCGGTCCTGTTTCAGGGCTCATACAAGCGCGGCAACGAGACCGATAATAAGGGCACGGCCGATATCTACGGCACACGCCGTACCAAGCCAAACCCCGCCGACACCTATGAAAGCAACCTGATGTTCAAGATCCGGCAGGATCTGGAGGGTGGCCACAGCATCGGCCTGACCGCCGAGCGTTATTCGCTGCGAAACCGCAGCGACATGAAGACATTGCAGGGCGTCAGCGTCTCCGGCTCCACCTACCGCATCGGCGACTACCGAGGTTACGAGGATACCGAGCGTGACCGCGTATCGCTCGACTACGAATACGAGGCGCCTTCGACCGACGGTGTGGTCGATGCCGCCAATCTCTCGCTCTACTGGACGCGTCTTTCCAAGGAATCCGGCGCCGGCGACCGCCTGACCAACAATTCGCTCTATATTCGCGAAGACAGCATGCGCAACAGCGCCTTCGGCATCGTCGGCGGCCTGGAATCCGGGTTTGAACTTGGCGGCGTGCAGCACACCGTTCGTTTTGGCGGCAACGCCATGACGACCGATTTCAGCCAGGAGCTTTTCGCCAACACGGCCGGCTCGACCTCCTCGTCGCAATCGGACATGCCAGACGTGAACGGCAAGAGCCTCGGCCTTTATATCGATGACGAAATCGCCTTTGGCAACGGCTTCCGCCTGACGCCCGGCCTGCGCTTCGATTCCTACGATTACGATCCCGATGGCTCCGTATCCAGCAACAGCGGCTACCGAACCTTCGGCCTGCCGAGCGGCAATAGCGGCTCGCGCTTCTCGCCGAAGCTTCTTGCCACCTATGACGTCACGCCCGAACTACAGCTTTTCGCACAATGGTCGATGGCCTATCGCGCCCCGACAATCAACGAACTGTATCTGAACTTCTCCAACGTCAGCTCCGGTTACGCTGTTGTCGGTAACTCTGCCCTCAATCCCGAGACCAGCAACGGCTTCGAGATCGGCGCGAACTACGCCTCCGGCGACCTGACGGGGAGCCTGACGCTGTTCCACAACAAGTATAAAGACTTCATCGAGCAATATACGACGTCGACGACGCTTTTCCCCGGCTTCGGCGGCAGGGGTAACGGCTCGCTCTTCACCTATCGCAACCGCAACAACGTCGAAATCTCCGGCGTCGAAGCCAAGGTGCGCAAGGAACTCGCAAATGGCTTCTTCGCGCATGCCTCGCTTGCCTATGCCTATGGCAAGGACACGGATACCAACGAGTTCATCCGCACGGTCGCGCCATTCAAGTCCGTCCTCGGGGTCGGTTATGCGCAGGATGTCTGGGGCACGGAGTTCACCGGCATCTTCTCCTCCGGCATGCGGGACGACAAGGTAGCCAACACCTTCGACGCGCCCGGCTACGGCGTCTTCAACCTGACCGGCTGGTGGGAGCCGGAACAGACCAAGGGCCTGCGCATTCAGGCGGGTGTCTACAACCTGTTCGACAGGAAATACTGGAATGGTGTTGGCGTCCGAGACGTGAACCCGAATTCGGTCAGCACCGTTAATCAGCCAGTCGATTTCTACACGGAACCAGGCCGCACCTTCAAAATCTCCCTGACCCAGAAGTTCTAAATCCGGGGCGGAAGCATCATCTCCAGTTGGGCGGCCTTCGGGCCGCCCCTTTTTTGTCAGCGGCAATAGAGATAGCCGCCCTTTCGCTCCAGCACGTCGAGATGCAGGTGATCCTGATGCGTGGCATCGCTGCCGGGGGACAGAACCGTGCGGAAGAACAGGCAGGCGGCGGCGGTGATGGTGCGCTGGAACGCACCTTCCGGCGTGCCATCCTCGCCGCGCGGTTTCATCACCAGCGGTTCGCCTTTGTCGAAAGCGATCGTGGAAATATCCACGGCATTGCCCTTGGCATGTTCGGAAATCTTGCCGTTTTCCGCACTGTTGCGGTTGCGGCAGATATAGGTCGAGGCATTGGCAATCGCCGTCACCTTTTTTTCCGGCATGGCGATCGCAGCCGCCGGCAGCATTATTTCCTTTGTCCAGCGAGAAAGAGCAAGGGCTGTCTCGCAGCGCATGGTGCCGGCGGGCTCAAGCTTGATGCCTGGCAGAACGACCGAAAGCTCGACGGGCGATTCGATGCCGCATCCCTGTTCCTCGTCGCGGATGGGCTCAAGCGTTTTGAACTCCGCGCCGATCTCCTTCAACGCGCCAAGGCATGCCTGGAGTGCGGCCGGGTCCTCAGGCTTTACCGGTTCCGGTATTTTTTCATCGGGTTTGGCCGCCTCGTCAGCGGGTTTCTGCTGCCCTCCGCCATCGTCCCGCCGGCTCTGAGGGGCGGCTTCATCGATCTTTTTGTCAACGGGCGTTTTCTCAACGGGCGTTTTCTCGCCATCCGGTTTCTGCTCGGAACCTGTCGGTTTTACTGCGGGCTTCTGCTCCGCGTCAGGCTCAGGCTTCGGTACAGGTTTCGGCGCTTCCGCCGGATTTTGCGACGTCCCGTCGGCTGGCTTTTCCGAAGGCGTGGCGGCCTGCCCCTCGCCCGGTTTCGGCTGTGGCACCGGCACCTGCGCCGGCGGTTCGGAAGCGGAAATCAATGCCAGGCTGGCAACCAGAAGACACAGGCGATGAAGCATTTTTCGGGGCACTCCTGACCATTTCGGCAGGGAAGCAACGCGGCGGCGGCCCGTAAGGTTCATTCATCCGGCGAAATCCGCTTGCCAAGGCGGATCGTGCACGCTAACAATTTTCCCATGAATATCGTGTCTAAGAACATTGCTAACTGGTGGTGGAGCAGCTTTACGCGGCCTTGACCAGTCATGTCTTCAGACAAAGTCCAAGCCGCCCGAATTTTCAGGCGGCTTTTTTGTTATTTTGCCGCCTGTCATCGGGCCTGAACAACAGGAAGTACGAAAGAAATGGTAACGATCATTCAGGATGACGGAGCGGAAACCTACGAGACGAAAGGCGGCATCAAGGTCAGCCGCAAGCGTCGCGCCGCCGATTATGCCAATGCCATCGACAACTATGTCGAAAAGCTCGATTCCCATCGCGGCGCGGTTTTTTCGTCCAACTACGAATATCCGGGCCGTTACACCCGTTGGGATACAGCCATCATCGATCCGCCCCTCGGCATTTCCTGTTTTGGCCGTAAAATGTGGATCGAGGCTTATAATGGCCGTGGCGAAGTGCTGCTCGATTTCATTATCGAAAAGCTGAAGGCGACGCCCGACCTTACCCTTGGCGCCTCCTCGAGCCGCCGTCTTGATCTCACCGTCAACGACCCGGACCGCGTCTTTACCGAAGAAGAGCGCTCGAAAATCCCAACGGTCTTTACCGCTCTCAGAGCTATCGTCGATCTCTTCCATTCCAGCGCGGATTCGGCGATCGGCCTGTTCGGCGCATTCGGGTACGATCTCGCCTTCCAGTTCGACGCCATCAAGCTGTCGCTGGCGCGCCCGGAAGACCAGCGCGACATGGTGCTCTACCTGCCCGATGAAATTCTCGTCGTTGACCACTATTCCGCCAAGGCCTGGATCGACCGCTACGATTTCGAAAAGGGCGGTGTGACGACGGACGGCAAGTCTTCCGAGATTGCCCCCGAGCCCTTCAAGACCACCGACACGATCCCGCCCAAGGGCGATCATCGTCCCGGCGAATATTCCGAACTTGTCGTGAAGGCCAAGGAAAGCTTCCGTCGCGGCGATCTGTTCGAGGTCGTTCCCGGCCAGAAATTCATGGAACGCTGCGAAAGCAACCCGTCGGCGATTTCGCGCCGCCTGAAGGCGATCAACCCCTCGCCCTATTCCTTCTTCATCAATCTCGGCCATCAGGAATATCTGGTCGGCGCTTCGCCGGAAATGTTCGTGCGCGTCTCCGGCCGCCGCATCGAGACCTGCCCGATCTCAGGCACCATCAAGCGCGGTGACGATCCGATTGCCGATAGCGAGCAGATCCTGAAGCTGCTCAACTCGAAGAAGGACGAATCAGAGCTCACCATGTGCTCGGATGTCGACCGTAACGACAAGAGCCGCGTCTGCGAGCCGGGCTCGGTGAAGGTCATCGGCCGCCGCCAGATCGAGATGTATTCGCGCCTCATCCACACAGTGGACCATATCGAAGGCCGCCTGCGTGACGACATGGATGCCTTCGACGGCTTCCTCAGCCACGCCTGGGCTGTCACGGTCACCGGTGCGCCGAAGCTGTGGGCCATGCGTTTCATCGAAGGCCATGAAAAGAGCCCGCGCGCCTGGTATGGCGGTGCGATCGGCATGGTCGGCTTCAACGGCGACATGAATACCGGTCTGACGCTGCGCACCATCCGCATCAAGGACGGCATCGCCGAAGTGCGCGCCGGCGCGACCCTGCTCAACGATTCCAATCCGCAGGAAGAAGAAGCCGAAACCGAACTGAAGGCGTCCGCCATGATCGCCGCCATCCGTGACGCGAAAGCGACCAACGCCGCTGCCACCAAGCGTGATGCCGCCAAGGTCGGCACCGGCGTCAAAATTCTGCTCGTCGATCACGAAGACAGCTTCGTGCACACGCTGGCGAATTATTTCCGCCAGACGGGCGCAACGGTCTCGACCGTTAGAACACCTGTCGCAGCTGAAGTCTTCGATCGGTTCCAGCCGGATCTCGTCGTTCTCTCCCCCGGACCGGGCAACCCGACGGATTTCGACTGCAAGGCCACGATCAAGGCCGCCCGCGCGCGTGAGCTGCCGATCTTCGGCGTCTGCCTCGGCCTTCAGGCTTTGGCGGAGGCCTATGGCGGCGAGTTGCGCCAGCTTGCGGTGCCGATGCACGGTAAGCCCTCCCGCATTCGCGTGCTGGAACCCGGCCTCGTCTTCTCCGGCCTCGGCAAGGAAGTCACCGTTGGCCGTTATCACTCGATCTTCGCCGATCCCACCACCCTGCCGCGTGATTTCATCATTACCGCGGAAAGCGAGGACGGCACGATCATGGGTATCGAACACGCCAAGGAACCCGTTGCCGCCGTTCAGTTCCACCCGGAATCGATCATGACGCTCGGCCAGGACGCCGGCATGCGGATGATCGAGAATGTGGTGGTGCATCTGACCCGCAAGGCGAAGACGAAAGCGGCATGATAACGGCTGCCGACGTCATCAGCATCGAGCCGATCCGCGCAGAACACATTGAGAGCTTTCATCATGCGCTTGATGCGGTGTCGCGCGAACGCAAATATCTGAGCTTCCTGGAGGCGCCGCCGCTCGAAGCGGTGCGCGCCTTCGTTCTCGACATGATCGAAAACGACCATCCGCAATTCGTCGCGATTGCGGATGGCAAAGTGATCGGCTGGTGCGATATCCGCCGCCATGACAGGGCAACCCGCGCCCATTGCGGCACACTCGGCATGGGCATCCTGCCTGCCTATCGCGACAAGGGACTGGGCGCGCGGTTGATGCGGCGGACACTCGATGCTGCCCGCAAATTCGGGCTGCATCGTGTGGAACTGAGCGTGCATGCGGACAACGCCAGAGCGATTGCGCTTTATGAAAAGATCGGTTTTGTGCAGGAAGGGCGAGCGCGCGACGCCGTCCTGATTGACGGGCGTCACATTGACAGCCTCAACATGGCGATCATCTTCGGTTGACGGGCTGACCGCGCCTTAGCCACGCGGAAGCGAGGCGGAAATGCACAGTGCGAATTTCTTCAGAAGCTGTATGTCAAAATGTCCATCGCGCCGTAGCATCCAGGTCAGCGCATCATTCGCGGTCCATGGCTTCTTATAGGGTCTGACCGAGGTGACGGCATCATAGACGTCGCAAATTGCCGCAATGCGCGCGTATAGGCTGATCTCACCGCCGGCACGACCGCTGGGATAACCGCCGCCATCGATCCGCTCGTGATGATTAAAGCAGACATCAAGCACCATTTCGGGCATCTGCCCGTCACGCGACAGGATATCGCGCCCGAATACGGGGTGGAGATTGATGATCTCACGCTCCTCGATGGAGAGCCCCTCTGTCTTGTTCAGAATGGATGAGGGGATTTCGACCTTGCCTATATCGTGGAGCAAGCCGCAAACACCGAGCAGGTTGACCGTTTCCTTGTTCAGCCCCAGATAATTACTAAAGAGGATCATGAGGCCGCTGACGGAAACCGAATGCACGAAGGTCGTTTCATCCTTCGACTTCAGCCGCGTGACGCCGATAAAGACGGCCGGGTTGGCCTGAATGGCGTTGGAAATCTTTCCCGCCGCCGCCGTCATTCCCTCGAAGGAAACACAACCGCCACCTCCGGCAACCGAAAATGTCTCAGCGATCGAATCCGCGGCCGAGCGCACCACCTGAGTGACGGCTGCAACCATCAACGGAGACGGATTCGTCTGCAACATGCCGGCATTCGCCGGGTCGTGGCTGGCACCGACATCGCTACCCTTGGCGGTATTGATGACGATGCTTTCCGCTCCGCTTTTTTTCAGTTGCAGCACAGCCTCCTCGCGCTGCAAAAGAAAGCGGTGCTTCCGCGCAATTTGATTGTTCGAAACCGTCCCCTCGACGGCTTCGATAAACATGCCCACAGCCAATTGCTGGGTTGAAATTCGTTTCAACATCAGACTCTTTTATTTTCCTTCCCGGGAATGTTACGGTCAAACCGAAATTCGCAAGAACCCGACCGAACCGCCGTCCCTCGAAGCATAAAGCCTTCGCCCTCCCGGCTTTGCTTCAGTATGCGACACTATAAATAAGATAACACGAATATGAAAATTTTTTACTATCACTATATTTAAAAGCGACAAAAAGATGAAGAAAAAAGCTGGCAACCACCTCAGAATGTAAATGAGAGAACATATCGCATGCAAACAATACCAGGAGTCGAAGAAAAGGCCATGAGTTCCCAGTTAGAAACGCGCATCGACCAGGGTACTGGCCGAGTGCCGGCAGAGTTGGTTCTCAAGGGCGGTCGCTTTTTCGACCTCGTGACCGGAGAGCTGGTCGCCTCGGACGTTGCTATTTGCGGGGATACCGTCGTTGGCACCTGTGGAGACTATAAAGGCATCCGCGAAATAGACATTTCCGGAAAAATCGTTGTTCCGGGTTTCATCGATACTCATCTGCATATCGAATCCTCGCTCGTCACGCCGCATGAATTCGACCGTTGCGTGCTGCCCTATGGTGTCACTACAGCGATCTGCGACCCGCATGAGATTGCCAATGTGCTGGGCGCGGAAGGGCTTCAGTTCTTCCTCGACAGCGCCATGGAAACCATCATGGACATCCGCGTGCAACTGTCCTCCTGCGTGCCCGCCACCCATCTGGAAACATCAGGCGCCGATCTACCGATAGAAAAGCTGCTGCCGTTCCGAAATCACCCGAAGGTCATCGGGCTTGCCGAATTCATGAATTTCCCCGGCGTCATCCACAAGGATCCGGTGTGCATGGCCAAGCTTGAGGCCTTTCAGGGCCAGCATATCGATGGCCACGCCCCGCTTCTGTCGGGAACGGCGCTCAACGGTTATCTCGCCGCCGGCATCCGCACGGAACACGAATGCACGAGCGCCCCGGAGGCGCTGGAGAAAATCCGCAAGGGCATGCATATTCTGGTGCGCGAAGGCTCGGTCTCGAAAGACCTGCACGCGCTGATGCCCATCATCACCGAACGCCTGTCGCCCTATCTGGCGCTCTGCACGGATGACCGCAACCCGCTCGATATCGCCGAACAGGGCCATCTCGACTATATGGTCCGCACGGCGATCGCCAGCGGCGTGGAACCGCTCGCCATCTATCGCGCCGCCTCGATTTCCGCTGCGAAAGCCTTTGGCCTGCGTGATCGCGGTCTTGTCGCGCCGGGCTGGCGCGCCGATCTCGTGGTCATCGACAGCCTGCAAAACTGCAAGGCGAGCATGGTGCTCTCCGGCGGACGCGTCGTCGATGACGCCCTCTTTGCCACCCGCAAGCCCGTCGCGCCCGTGGGTCTCGACAGCGTCAAGTCAAGGCCGGTGCTGGCGGCCCATTTCGGCGTGCCCGTCACGGAGGGTGAAAGCCCCGTCATGGGCGTGCTTCCCGGCAAGATCATCACCGAACATCGGCGCTACAAGCTGCCGACCGACGGCAACCAGACCACGGTCGACCTTGAGAACGACATCATCAAGGTCGCCGTCATTGAGCGTCACGGCAAGAACGGCAACCACGCCAACGGTTTCGTTCAGGGCTTTGGCCTGAAGAAGGGCGCAATCGCCTCCACCGTCGGTCACGACAGCCACAATATCTGCGTCGTCGGCGTGAGCGAAGACGACATGGCGCTCGCCGCCAACCGGCTCGGAGACATCAAGGGCGGTTTCGTTGTGGTCGAAGACGGACGGGTGACCGGCGAAATCGCGCTTCCCGTTGCAGGGCTCATGAGCCTCGAACCTTACGAAACGGTACGCGATACCTTGCACACCCTGCGCAAGGCCGCCTATGCGCTCGGCACCGCGCTGGAAGAACCCTTCCTGCAGGTGGCTTTCCTCCCCCTGCCCGTCATCCCGCATCTGAAGATTTCCGATAAGGGCATGGTGGATGTCGACCGGTTTGCGTTGATCTGACAGAGAGATTTCGGACCAAAGTCCGTTGAGCGCAGCGTCCGCGCCTTCAGGCACGGATCGCGTTCTCAGGCCTTGGATTCCGACGGCCATGTGACATAATAATACCGGTCTGCAACCTTGCCGAAGTACGCATTGCTGCCCGTTGTTTTGTCGACATAGCTGCCATTTTTGCCCTTGGACAGGGTCCCGTCGTCACTGCGCTTGAGATGGCCGTTGAGGAAGTCGACCCAATCGGTTTTGCCAATGTCCGTCGCGGCCGTCGACTTCGTGCCTTTCTGGCCAGGATCCCACGCATTGACCGCTTTGCCTTTCGTAGGATCGGAAACCCTCAATTGTCCGGTCGAGAGGGCATCCACCATCGACCGTGCGCGCAGATATTGCTCCGGATCATCCCCTGACGCGGAAAGCTTTGCTTTCAGAGACTGCATGAAATCAGACGACGTCATGTCATCAGTGGGAAAATTGGGCGCGGCGGCAGCACTCTGGGCGCTTTGCGCGCTTCGAGCCGACTGGGAGGTTCGCGAAGCCTGCGACGTTTGCGAGGATGCAGATGATGCACGAACGGACGACTGCCCGGCAGAAAAGGTGTCGCGGATCGATGACGGCTGTCTCGCCGGCTGCGTTTTGGCGCGCGAAGAACGCGAATTGCCGCCGGAGGACTGGTTCAAACTCTTGAATGAAACAGGCATAACAATATCCCCTGCATCGCCTTGCAGTTGCAAACATGAAACACTTGACGTGAGAAATATTAGCGCCCGAAACTTATGCAAGACTGGAGTTGCTAAATATAAACCTAAACAAATCCGGAATATATTAACATATTTCAATATTTTATTATATTTCTTATTACTCCTGGAGGTGAGATATCAGGGAGCCAGCCTTCGGCGAAAATACACCACGCGTTCCGTCTCCTCAAATCCGAGCGCCGCATGCATGCGGTGAGAGCTGAGATTGGCGATCTCGGCATCGGAGGCGAGTTCGCTGACGCCCTGGGCTATCGCCCACCGGGTTACCTCCGTCACCAGCGCGGCGGCGACGCCCTGCCGCCGATACGCCTCCTCCACGTAAATCCCTTCGAGAAAGGCCACGGGCGACGTATCGCAACCATTGACGTAATCCCGCCGCAAACTGGCCTCGGCGAAACCGATGGCCGATCCATCAGGACCGTGGACGATGAATCCGGCGCCGTTTTCGCAGACATCCTGTAACTCGGCCCTGTGATCGTCCAGCGTCGTATCCGGCCACAGGCGGTGTCGCAGAAGGCCCCAGTCATCCGGGTAATCGCCAGCGTTTTGCACTTCATAAGACTTGATCATGCAACGATCCCGCAAAAGACGTCCAGCCCCTCCAGCTTGACGGTGCCGCCATCAAACAGCGGCTCGAACCCCGGCATAGGCAGAATTGTGGTCACGCTCATGCCCTTGGGGACGGGAAACTCCACCGGCTTGCGCGTCAGGTTGAAAACAAAGAGCAAAGTGTGCTCCCCTTTATGGCGCGTGAAGGCCAGCACGTCGAGATTGGTTTTCAGGAACGTCATGTCGCCGTCACGCAGCGCGCCATGGCTTTTCCGGAACGACAGGACCGCCCGGTAATGGTTGAGGATCGAGTCCGGCCTGCGTTCCTGCGCATCCGCAGCGTGCATGGCATGCGCATAGGGCACCGGCAGCCACGGTTTTTCAGCGGTTGAAAAGCCGGAATTCTGCTTGCCTGTTTCCCACACCATCGGCGTGCGGCATCCATCGCGCCCCTTGAAGGCGGGCCAGAAGCGAATACCATAGGGGTCACGTAAATCAGCGAAAGCCAGTTCCGCCTCCGTCAAGCCGAGTTCCTCGCCCTGATAGAGGCAAATGGACCCGCGCAGGCTGGCGAGAACGCAGATCGCGAGCTTGGCAACCCGCGTCTGTTCTTCGGCGCCTTCCGAAAAGCGGCTGAGGTGACGCACCACGTCATGGTTGGAAAAGGCCCAGCACACCCACCCATCCGTCACCACCTTGCCGAAGGTTTCGACGGATCCGCGAATGTGTTTGGCGGTGAAATCCGGCCCCAGAAGGTCGAAGGTGTAGCACATGTTGAGCTTGTCGTTGCCGGAGGTGTAGGCGGCAACGGTTTTGAGCGATCTTGCCCCGTCTCCCACCTCTCCCACGGTGGCGCGGCCCTCATATTCATCGAGCAGCGCGCGGAAGCGCTTCAGGAATTCGATGTTTTCCGGCCGCGTCTTGTCGTAGAGATGGTCCTGCATGCCGTAGGGATTGACGTCGGAAGCGTCGAGCCCGAAGCTTTCCTCGTCGAACAACGGCGGGTTGTCGCGCAGAAGCTTGTCGTGGAAATAGTGGTTGACGGTATCGAGCCGGAAACCGTCCACGCCGCGATCCAGCCAGAAGCGTACCGTTTTGAGCAGCGCATCCTGAACCTCGGGATTGTGGAAATTCAGGTCCGGTTGCGACGCCAGGAAGCTGTGCATGTAATATTGCTTGCGCACCCCGTCCCATTCCCAGGCCGGTCCGCCGAATACTGAAAGCCAGTTTGTCGGTGCCGTGCCGTCCGGCTTGGGGTTGGCCCAAACATACCAGTCGGCCTTGCTGTTTGTCCGGCTCGCCCGGCTGTCCACAAACCAGGGATGCTGGTCCGACGTGTGCGAAATCACCTGATCGATGATGACTTTTAAGCCGAGGCGATGCGCCTCGGCCATCAGCGCGTCGAAATCGGCAAGCGTGCCGAACAGCGGATCGACATTGCAATAATCGGAAACGTCGTAGCCCATATCCGCCATGGGCGAGGTGAAGAAGGGCGAAAGCCAGATAGCATCGACACCGAGCGAAGCGATGTATGGCAAGCGCTTGGTCACGCCGGCAAGATCGCCATAGCCGTCGCCTGTCGTATCCTGAAACGAGCGCGGATAGACCTGATAGATCACCGCTCCCTTCCACCAGTCCGATTGCGCTTGGGGTTTGTGGACCGGGGCATGGGATAACGTCATCGGCAATCTCCTGAGCATGTCTGTCGGGAGAATATAAAGCGGATGCCTCCGCGTAAACCTTAACTTCGCACCTGCACAAACGGCGAGAACCGCCCTTGTCAGCAGCCTGCGCTCGTCGTAAGCCGCATGGCTGGAAAATTCGGAAGGATGATGGCGTGGGCGGACGGTTTCTGTCGATTGGCGAATGCATGGTGGAATTGTCGCAGGCCGGCAACGGGCTGCTGCGCAAGGGATTTGCCGGGGATACGTTCAATACCGCCTGGTATGCCCGCGCCTGTCTGCCGCAAGACTGGTCCGTCGATTATTTCACTGCCCTCGGCGATGATCCGCTCTCGCAAGACATGCTGGCCTTTATTGCCGAAGCCGGAATCGGCACTGAAAAAATCCGCCGCATCAAGGGTGGCACGCCCGGCCTCTATCTCATCAACCTGAAGGACGGCGAACGCACTTTCAGCTACTGGCGCAACGCTGCGGCGGCAAGACAGCTCGCTGCGGACGCGGACCACTTGCGTAGAACGGTGGAAAGCGCGGATGTGGTCTATTTCTCCGGCATCACGCTCGCCATTCTCGCCTCCGCGCATGATATCGATACGTTCCTCGCGGAACTGCGCCGCGCCAAGGCGGCGGGCAAGCTGGTGGTCTTCGATCCCAACATCCGCCCGCGCCTCTGGGCCGACAAGGACGTCATGCTGCAGACGATCTCCAATGGTGCCCGCGCCGCAACGCTTGTCATGCCGAGCTTCGATGACGAGGCCAGCAATTTCGGCGATGTCTCCGTGGAAGCGACCATCACCCGCTACCGTTCGCTCGGTGTCGAAAACATCGTCGTGAAGGACGGCGCCAAGGGCGCAACGCTCGATTTCGGCGGCAGCCGCAGCCACGCCCCGGCGGAAAAGGCCGTGGATGTGGTGGACACGACGAGCGCTGGCGACAGTTTCAACGGCACCTTCCTTGCCCGCTATGTGACCGGAAGCTCTCAGGAAGAGGCCGCCACCTTCGCCGCAAGGGCCGCGGCAACCGTCATCGGCCACCATGGCGCGCTGATCAGCCCGGAGTTGCTGCCGCTGGTCGGCTAACCCCCGACCGCCGCCGATACCGCCCTGACATGATCCTGTAACACGCGCACCCCATATACGGGCGGAAGCCGGGCAATGGGGATTCGCCCGTGTGCAAATGAGCAGGATCGGTGTTCATGACGAGAATCACGATTGTCACAGATGCCTGGCACCCGCAGGTCAACGGCGTGGTTCGCTCGATCGAGAATACCAATACCGAACTTGCGCGGCTCGGCGTTGACGTGCGCATGGTGACGCCGCAGAGTTTCTACAGCATCCCCTGCCCCACCTATCCGGAAATCCGCCTGTCGGTCGCCGGTTATCGCCGCGTGGCGGCGGAGATCGAAAAAAGCCAGCCTTCCTTCGTGCATATTGCGACAGAAGGGCCGCTCGGCTTCATGGCGCGGCGATGGTGCGTGAAGAACCGCATGCGCTTTTCCACCAGCTACCACACCCGCTTTCCCGAATATGTGGCGGCGCGCTTTCCCGTACCGGAAAGCTGGCTTTATGCCTTCGTGCGCTGGTTCCACAATGGCGGCAACACCTGCATGGTGGCCACCCCGAGCCTTGAGACCGAACTGGAAGCCCGCGGCGTGCGCAACCTGAAGCGCTGGAGCCGCGGCATCGATGCCGAGCTTTTCTATCCCCGTCCGAAAACCAAACTGCCTTTCGACCTGCCGAGACCGATCTTCATGACCGTGGGACGTGTGGCGGTGGAGAAGAACCTGCCGGAATTTCTCGACCTAGACCTGCCGGGTTCCAAGGTGGTGATTGGCGATGGCCCCGCCCGCCACGACTTGCAGGAAAAATATCCCGATGTTCTCTTCACCGGCATCAAGACCGGTGAGGAGCTGGCCGATGCCTATGCCCAGGCCGATGTCTTCGTTTTCCCATCCAAGACGGACACCTTCGGCAACACCATTCTGGAAGCGCTGGCCAGCGGCGTGCCCGTCGCCGCCTTCCCTGTTACCGGACCGATCGACATTCTCGGCGGCAACCCGGCTGCCGGCGCTTTGGACAATAATCTGCGCAATGCCTGTCTGGCGGCGCTTCACTGCTCACCACAGGCAGCGCTTGCCCTTTCCAAAAGCTACAGCTGGGAAAAGGCCTCCAAACAATTCCTCGACAATGTCATCCATGCCGCCGGAAAATCTCTGCCGCTGCTGTCCCGTTCGCAGCTTGCCTGAAGGCAAGGCATCCCCGCTTTTTTTGCGCGGGGCCAGTGGACGAAACATGACGGGAATGTCACAAGGCGATCAGGACGCGACTGCCGTTATCTTTAGAACGGGGTCGGGCTGCTGATTGACGTCAGGCGGCTGCCGCGAGATTACGCTGGCCGTCCTTATTCCGACAAAACACGTTTACCAGGCGCCGACCAGCGACTGGCCCGTCAGCGGCACGACCCGTTCCTTTCCGTCACGGTCCTTGACCGAAAGAGATGCGGCCATCTGCTTGGGTGACTTGTGAAACCAGTTGGCGGCGACGCTTGCCATATCTCCGATCGCCGTCTGTTTGTGCCATTCGGCAAAGCGCCTGGCGGTTGCTTCCGGCTCCGCACGATAAAAGAAATCGCCGGATCGGCCGAGATCGTTAATGGATGCCGCCATGGCGGAGAGCGGTCGCTGGAACATTTTTGCTGGCACGGAAAGCGCGTCCCCGCCCTGGGAAAAGGCTGGCGCCATGAAATCGATCGCCCAGCCGTCGGCCTCGATCCAGCAGTGGAAATTTTCGCCCGCGCCCGTCACATAACCGTCCTCGCGATGATCCGCGAACAGGAGCACTTTTCCGCCCAGATTATAGGCCGCCAGCCCACCCTTCGGCACGGCCTTCACCTTGTAGTGCTGCTGCAGGATGAACGCGCCGAAGGTGCTGAAATACATCGAGGCCGAAGCGGGATCGGCATTCTGGGCGATGAGCAGGCTGTTGATGACGCGGTAGATCCGCTGATAGTCGGTCTGCTTGATCAGCATGGTCTTTTACTCTTCAAAACAGGGCGTTGGATGAGCGTCCGCCGCTTGTTTCTTCTCCCCGAGGGGGAGAAGTCCGCGGCAGCGGGATGAGGGGGCAAGGGTCGTGAGATACGGCAACGTTGCCCCCTCATCCGACCCTTCGGGCCACCTTCTCCCCGGCGGGGAGAAGAAATATGCCGCATCGTTGCGCCCTAGAATCGAAGGCCGATCAACGCCGCTTCTTCGCCTTGCTCTCAAACGGATTGTCCGAGCCGCGATAATGCACGCGGATCGGCACGCCCGGCATATCGAAATCCTTGCGCAGGCCATTGACCAGATAACGCGTATAGCTCTCCGGAATGGCTTCCGGCCGCGTGCAGGAAATCATGAAGGCGGGCGGGCGGGCCTTGACCTGCGTCATATATTTCAGCTTCAGGCGACGGCCGGAGACCGCCGGCGGCGGATGCTGCGTGGTCTGCGCGTCGAGCCAGCGGTTGAGACGGGCGGTCGAGATACGGCGGTTCCAGACCTTGTCCGTGTCGATGATGTTCTGCATCAGCCGGTCGAGACCATAACCCGTCTGGCCGGAGATCGGCACGGCGCGGATGCCGCGCGCCTGCGGCAGGAGACGCTCGGTCTTTTCGCGCAGATCGGCCAGATAAGCCTGCGGGTCTTCCACCAGATCCCACTTGTTGAAGGCGAGCACGGCGGCGCGGCCTTCGCGGATGACGAGATCGACCAGTTGCAAATCCTGCTTCTCGAACGGGATGGTGCTGTCGAACACGATGACGACGGTTTCGGCGAAGCGGATCGAGCGTAGCGAATCCGCAACCGAGAGCTTTTCCAGCTTCTCCGTCACCTTGGCCTTACGGCGCATGCCGGCCGTATCGAACATCTTGATGGTGCGGCCGCGCCAGTCCCATTCGACGGAAATACTGTCGCGGGTGATGCCGGCTTCGGGGCCGGTCAAAAGTCGGTCTTCGCCAAGGAAACGGTTGACCAGCGTCGACTTGCCCGCATTCGGCCGGCCGATGATGGCGACGCGCAGCGGCTTGGTCTCGTCATAGACAGGCTCTTCGTCTTCCTCGTCTTCGCTACCCGGCTCGCTGCGCGGCAGAACGATATCCGTTTCCGCCTCGTCAACCTCAGGCGGGAAGGCGACGTCTTCGCCGATTGCCTCGACGATGGCGTCGCGCAGGTCGATCATGCCTTGGCCGTGTTCCGCCGAGATCGGGCAAGGATCGCCAAGACCGAGCGTGAAGGCATCATAGAAACCGGCGTCGGAACCGCGCGCTTCGGACTTGTTGGCGACCAGCACCACCGGCTTGCCGCGGCGGCGCAGCATTTCCGCCAGCGTCTCGTCGGCCGGCGTCAGGCCTGCCTTGGCATCCACGACGAAGAGTGTTACGTCGGCATCGTCGATCGCCGCTTCCGTCTGGGCCCACATGCGGCCCTGAAGCGTTTCCGGCCCGGATTGCTCCAGACCGGCGGTATCGATGATGGTGAAACGCAGGTCGACGAGTTTTGCCTCGCCCGGACGGCGGTCGCGGGTCACGCCTGGCGTGTCGTCCACCAGCGCCAGCTTCTTTCCGACGAGACGGTTGAAAAGCGTGGACTTGCCGACATTGGGGCGCCCGACTATGGCGACGGTGAAGCTCATTGATCCTGGTTCCTTAAAGCACGTCTGCCCAAAACGTTACCTGTTTTGGGCAAAGGACATGCGTAAAATAATGCGTTGGATCGCTTTGGCAATGCGAAGATTGTCGGCGCGATCTCGGGTTGGGCAGCGGCGTTAGGCAGCCTTGCCCGAAGCGGTGATGTTGTCGAGCATGATCTGCGCGCGGTTCGTCACATTGCGCGGCGCCTGCGTGTCACTGATGATCTGCTCGAACCATTGCTTGGCCTTGGCGAAATCGCCAGCCTTATAGGCGGCAAGACCGAGCGCCTCGCGGGCGGAAGCCCGCATGGTCTGGCCATCGGTGCTGAGCGGCTCGGCAAGCGCAGCCACCTGATCATAGGTACCGTTATCGACCAGCAGCCAGGCGGCGCGCACCTTGGCGGTATCACGGAACACCTGCGGCGCGGAATTATCGTTGCCGATTGCCGTGAAGGCGGCAATAGCACCCGCCGCATCGCCCTTTTGCGACAACAGCGTTGCCGAACGGAACTTCGCCAGAACGGGATAATTGCCGTGACCGGAGGTTTCGAGATCGGCAAAGGCCTTCAGCGCCTCATCCGTCTTGTTTTCCGAAGCAAGCGTCAGGGCCGCCAGGAACTGATCGCCCGAATTGGAAGCGCGGCTGGTGTTCCAGTATTCGTAGATGCCGGCGCCGGCGGCACCGAGAACGACGAGAACGGCTGCACCCACGACCACGATACCGTAACGGCCCCAGAAGCGCGACAGCTGCTCGGAGCGGATCTGCTCGTTCACTTCGCGGATAAAGGTATCATTCTCGTTTGCCATCAAATTCTCCGTTACCCGCGCGGAGATCGTTCCCGATCCATCCGTCCGCGGACATACCAAGCCGCTTACCCGGATCGGCAAAAGAAAGCCAACCGGGGTCATGGTCGGCCTTCTAGCCTATTTTGCCTGATATGTAAGGGGGAAACGTCGATTTCCTACATGGCGATAGGCTGAACGCCGATCAACCATTCGTGCAGTTTCAGGATGAAGGCGCCCCAGAGAACGATGCCACCCACAACGGCGACCAGATCATAGCGGCTTGAAACGAAGTCTCGCACCACTTTTTCGCCCGCCCGTTCCCGGCGCTTCAGCGAGATCCGCATCACCACACCCCAGGCGAGGAATGCCACGAAAAGCAGGATGGAGGACGCTTCGCCATTGGCGAGAAGATGCGCAAGCGCCCAGATTTTGACCGCCAGAATGAGCGGATGTTTGGTCTTCGTTGCAATATGGCCAGCCGGGACGAGGCTGGCGACCAGACAGATCATCGCCAGCAGCATCAGGGTCACGGCGATGTGGCTCATGAAGACGGGCGGATACCACACCATGCCGGTTTCCTGCCGCGCTTCGCCGAAAGCGTAGATGACAAGGCCGAGTGTGACGAGGCTGACGACGGAATACACGCCCTTGAACGGCCCCTCGCCCATCGCCGCAATCATGCGCGCGCGAAACTGCGGTGCGATCACCTTCAGAAGATGGGTGAGCAGGAACAAGACAAGACAGAGTGCGAGAAAAAGCATGGAACACGGCCCCCGAAGTGGAACGAAGCGGTTCAAATACCGCCGTCAAGAACAGGAATTAGGCTGAAAGTCATGAAAACGCCAGCCACTTCAAAGCTTCGCCTCATTCCGCCCGCAAAAGGCCACGGTGTTTCATATGACGGATGACTGATGTTTCGCCCACTTGCCGCCTTTTCCCTGTCGCTTCTCGGCGCCCTTCCCGCTTTTGCGCAAGAGGTGCAGAAGCCGAAGCAGCTCGTCATCGTCTCCTTCGACGGTGCGGGCGACAATACGTTGTGGGAAAGAAGCCGGGCGACGGCGAAAGAAGTCGGCGCGCATTTCACCTATTTCCTCGCCTGTACGCTGGTGATGGATCGCAAGACCAGCGCCAAGACCTATCAGGGACCAGGCCAGAAGGCCGGCCGCTCCAATGTCGGCTTCGGCCAATCGCCGGACGAGGTGGAGGCGAGGCTTAGAAACATCTGGGCCGCTCATCGCGAAGGCCACGAGATTGCCAACCACACCTGCGGCCATTTCGATGGCGGCCAGTGGACCGCCGACCAATGGGACGGCGAATTCACCACCTTCACCAGCACGCTGGAAAACGCCTGGCAAATGATCGGCAAGAAGGGCGAGGAGCCCGAAGGCTGGCGCGAGATGGTGAAGAAGATCAACGGTTTTCGTGCGCCCTATCTCTCGCAGGGCTCGGCGCTTACGACAGCGCAGAAAAAGCACCGTTTCGTTTATGACGCCACCAGCATTACCAAGGGACCGGAATGGCCGGTGGAGCGTGATGGCATCCAGCATTTCGGCCTGCCCCTCATTCCGGAAGGTCCGGGCAACCGCCCAATCATCGCCATGGATTACAACCTCTTCATCCGCCACTCCATCGGCGTCGAAACGCCCGATCGCGCGAAAGAATTCGAGGAGCGCGCCTATACCGCCTTCCGCAACGCTTTCGACCGGCAATATTATGGCGAACGCATTCCGCTGCAGATGGGCTTTCACTTCGTGAAGATGAATGGCGGCGCCTATTGGAACGCCTATGAGCGGCTGCTGCGTGAAGTCTGCCAGAAGCAGGATGTTGCGTGTGTGAGCTACGCCGAGGCGATGCCGATGATCGAGGCGCGCAGGAAGCTGAAGACTGAGGGCTGAAACCTCCTCATGGAAAAAAAGGCGGCCGATGGCCACCTTTTTGCTTGTCAGGGACGATCAGCATCCAGCTCGCCGCCTCTTGCTTCCCGAAGCAGATAGCGCTGGTCGATTTCAGGCAGTTCCTGCCCTTCGATGGCCGCTTCGAAAGCTTTAAGACGTTTGTAGATCGACAGGAGTTCAACAATGGTCGTCCATGAGTTGACGAGGTATTGGAACGAGCCACGGACCTGCTCAAAGACGTTCAGCACCTGGTTCATCAGCCCTAGCGTCACTTTGCCGGCAACGATCGAGGGGATAAGTACCAGCGTGCCGAAGATGTTGTCCGCCTGCAGATAAAAGATGCGGGCGACGTTGAAGTAGAGATAGTGGAAATAGAGGCGGAAATAATTCTTCCGAACATTCGCAAACAACTCGCTGATAGTCAGGGGGTCCGCGCGATCTTCATGGTCTTCACCATAGACAAGTTCTTTTCGATACGCCGCTTCGACGCGCTGATTGCGAAACTCGAGGCCGGGCAGTTTGATGCCGACAAGCGCCAGGAAAACCGTTCCGAACACCGACCAGACGATCGCAGCCCATACTAGCGCATGCGGCACGGTCCCGAAAAACGGCAGGTCCGTGATGGTTTCCGAGAAAGTGAACAGGACAGGGAGAAATGCAATCAGGGTCATGATCGCGCGCACGAATCCCACGCCAAGCCCCTCGACCGTGGAGGAAAAGCGCATTGTATCTTCCTGCACACGCTGCGAGGCACCTTCAATATGCCGCAGACGATCCCAGTTCGACATGTAGAATTCGTTCATCGCCGTGCGCCACCGGAAAATGTAGTGGCTGACGAAAAACAGATTGAGAACGCCAACGAAGATGGCGACGAAGGCAATGCCTGCGAAACCAAGCGAGCCCATGTATAGCTGCTCAGCGGTAACAGGCGCCGTTCGCGCCAGAGCCTGCTGGATGAGGTCGTAGAACGGCCCGTACCAGGCATTCACCGCAACACTCACCTGCACCGAAAAATAGGTCGCGAAAATAATAAGCGCCGAACCGAGCACTGACCAGTTTTGCCAGCGATGGGGCCGATACCAGAACCAGAATGCAGAAAAGATCAGCGCGGCAACGGCGTAATAGATGTAGAACCACAGGAACGGCGTGGACCAGAAAACCGAAACGCCGATGACAGGCTCCTGTCCGGCAGGCAGAGGCGGCAGGCCAATGGCGGCGCCCCAATTGCGGCCGCCGGCATACCAGACGCCGATCATGGCCATCGCCCAGACGAAGGCAGACGTGAAGAACAATTTCGGTTTGGGAAAGAAGGAATGAAACACGTTGTTGGACTCACGCGCGTTTGAAATCAGCCATTATTGGCGAAGCACTAGATGGCCCGAACCTAGGGCAGAAATTTGTGCACAGCAACGGAGAAGCGCGGACCTTAACAAGATGTAAGGCGCGGATAGCTGGTGGATGTCCTAAAAACCTGGAAATGGGCGTCGTTCAAGACGGCCGGTCGCGCTTAAGCACCGGCAGCATCAGCAGAATACTGACGACAAGCATGGCGGAAGCGAGAATGCTGGGTGCGGTGAAACTGCCCGTCACCTCGGCGATCCAGCCGGCGGCAAGCGGACCGACAATCTGGCCGGTGCCGAAAGCCGCCGTCATCAGCGCGAAGGCGCGACGCGGGCTCGGGCCGGCAAATTCCCGGCCGAGCTGCAGGCCATAGGCGGTGATGACCATGAAGGTCAGCCCGAGAAGCAGGCCGCCGGCGAGCACGCCGATGACAGGCGGCAGCATGACCGAGGCGAAGACGCCCACGGCCTCGACGGCGAGAACGATCACGAAAGCCCGCTTCACCCCCTGTGATTTCAGCACCGGTTTCCAGAGAAAGAGCGAAACGGCAGCGGCAAAGCCGGTAACGAACCATGCCAGAAACGCCACGAAAGCGCCTGCCGCCGCCATGCGCGCAATCGCCACGATGAAGGTGGCGGTGATGACATAACCAAAACCGAACAGCCCATAGGCCAGCGTCGTCAGAAACAGTGGTCGCGTCCAGTTGAGCGGCGGCTCCGCCGCTGAAGACGCATGCCGTGGCGGGCCTGCGGGAAGCACCCGGAAGACGAGAAGAAATGTAACGAAGGAAAAGACGGCACCGGCGATCCACTCCTCCCTCCACGAAGAACCGCCACCATCGAAGACTACGCCGATCAGATAGACCGCCAGCGAGGAGATCGCGATACCGGCGCCGACGCCGCCATAATGCAGCGCCTGCACACTGTCCCTACCGGCTTTCGCGGCATGGCCGATGACGATCTGCGAGGTGAAGATCATGGTCATCGCGCTGGCGACGCCCGCCAGAAACCGGATGACGGTGAAGGCCGCAACCGAGTTGAAGGCGGCCATGGCAAGCAGCAGCACGGCGGTGGAAAACAGGCCGCAAAGGGCAACCAGCCGCTCCCGTCCCGATCCCCAGGAAGAGGCGGCGAGAACAGCACCCGTTAGATATCCGGCGAAGTTGCCAGCAGCCACGATGCCCGCATCCCCCGCCGAAAGCGGCACATCCGCCATCATGCCGGGCAGGATGGGGGTAAAGGAAAAACGGCCGAAACCCATGGCGGATGCCATCATCAAAGCGCCGGCAAGGCCGAGTGCGGTCAGATGTCTTGCGGAAAGTGGCTTTTCGATGCTCATGTTTGGCTTATCGCAACGGGGCGGATAAGGGACAAGCGAGTTATTTTGATCGGCGTTATAAGCGGTCTTTATCTGTCACACGGGGACCGTCGATGCGTTCCGAGGGTGCCGTGTATTCTTCTCCCCGAGGGGCAGAAGGTGGCCCGAAGGGTCGGATGAGGGGGAACGTTGCCGGATCTCGGAGAGCTCGCCCCTCATTCCGGCTGCCCCTGACTTCTCCCCGGTGGGGAGAAGAAACAAGCGGTAGCCGCTCGCTCCGACGTCAGGATTAAGGGTGACGAGGCAGGTGTAGCTGTCAGTCCGCGAGCGTCAGCACCAGCGGCCCGTTCTTGGTAGCAACCACGGTGTGTTCATACTGCACCGTCGGTGCACTCGGATCGCTGTAGAGCGTCCACGGATCATCATCGCCATCTTCCGCCCAGTAAGCGCCCGTCGAAAGAAATGGCTCGACAGTGAACACCATGCCTTCCTGCATGATGCGGCGCTCGTCCTTGTCCGGCCAGGTCGCCAGTTCCTTCGGCTCCTCATGCAGCGAACGGCCAATGCCGTGGCTGGCGAGATTGGTGATCAGGGTGTAGCGGTTCTTTTTGGCAAAAGCACCGATCGCGTTGCCGATATCGGCAAAAGGCCTGCCGGTTTTCACCTGCTGCAAGCCTGTCCACATGGCGCGCTTGCCATCACGGCACAGGCGCTCGATTTCCTTTCTGACAGGCGGCACGGCAAAAGACGACCCCGTGTCGCCGAAAAAGCCGTTCTTCACCGCCGAGACATCAATATTGACGAGATCGCCCGCCTTGATGATGCGAGGCCCCGGAATACCGTGGGCCACTTCCTCGTTGACGCTGATGCAGGTCGCGCCAGGAAATTTGTAGCAGAACTCCGGCGCCGACTGCGCGCCGTTATCCTCCAGCACCTTGCGGCCGATCG
>NZ_JBQYSN010000051.1:0-34914 GCF_052686535.1 Agrobacterium sp. DKPNP3
CGAATCTGGTTGGGCTGACAGAGCGGATAGCCTTTCTGCGGCAGCTGGAGATCGAAGAAATGGACGGCCGTTCCGCCCTGAATTCCCGGGACGAGCTTAGCGCGTGACGGGCTGCTTCACGGCCATCGCCGCCGGACTGGCGGTAATCCCGAAACCTCCTCACTTTTTCCCGCTCCGTTGTCACGTAGGCCGTGCCTTTTGTCAGCAGCCATGTGGCCGCCACCAATCAGAACAGTTCCGGCTATCCGATGACCTTTGCGCTTTTGGCCAGCGGAGTGTATCGCCGGTTTATTCGCTAGTACGAAGCAGCAGATCATACCACAGACCTCCGCCTCGGGCCGAATTCGGGCCAAATCGCGAGATGCCAGGATGTACGCTCTCTCTGTTCGCCATCCTAAAGTCGGACAGTCTTCCAATGGCCTCTTTCAGACATTCCAGATAGGCCAGATGCTTGATATGGTTTGTTTATCAGCTGGCTCGCGGCCGAAGTTAATACCGGTGGACGGTTCGTATCTGTTCAAGGCGAAGTAGCGATAGAAACCTAAGGCTCGAAAAGAGCTGGCTCATTGGTAATCCGGGCGCGGTCTGGAGGAACTGATTCCTGTTTCAGCCGGGGCGCACGCGAGGGAAGGTCACCTCAACCCTTTAGCGGATGTGTGCAAGCGTCGCGCCCATTCGGCAATGGGTCGACGTCCCGACGGCCGGCGTCAGCGTGAACCACCTTGTCAGACGCGAACTCCGGGCGTCCCCAGGCATAGTCGAATACCGATGCCATGACCGTTCCCCAGTCGGGATGGAAGACGAGCCCGTCGTCACGAAGCGCAGTGCCTTGACCGGGTTCGTCGAAGGCGATGACATTGTAGCCGCGTGCAATCGCTGCCGCGCCGATCACGAACCACGCCTCTTCGTGCGCGGAGCGGATGGCGCAGCGGTAAAACGATACCGGCCGAGCTGAGCGCTGCCCTTTTCGTGGTGGTTGCCAGTTGGCCGAGCCAGACCCAGGGATCGTAGATCTGACCGACATGACGGGCCTCCTCGTTCGATGGACGCTCAGGCAACAGTGCACACACCCCCGGCACATTCGCCGTTCATCTGGGTATTGCGGGTGGCACGCTCGGCAGCGCGTCTCAGTGCCTCTTCAAAGACCTGCATGGGCTGGGCGCCGGAAATGACCTCTCCATCGATATTGAAGTTCGGGACACCGGAAACCTGCAACGCCTGCTCGATCTGCCGGATCTCGTCACTTTCCTCGTCGCTGGCGAGGAAAGCCGCGACACCGTCGCGATCAAGCCCCTGTTCGACTGCAATATCCGACAGCGTCGCACTATCACCGACATCCCGGCCATGCTCGAAATAGGCCGACAAGAGCGCATTGCCCAAGGCGTTCGCAAGCCCGAACCGCTCGGCAAAGCGCATCAGACGATGTGCCTGAAAGGTATTGGGGGTTTTCTCGATGGCATCGTAGTCGAACGCCACGTCATCGCCCTGCGCGGCGGCAACCGTTTGGGCATCCAGCATGCGGCTGCGCTCCCAGCTGCCAAATTTCATCGAGCGATAGATTTTGCGGTTCATGCCGTCAGCCGGCATAGAAGGGTTGAGCTCGAACGGCTGCCAGCGCAGATCTACGGATGGGCTTTCCGCAAGCTCCTCGATTGCCTTGAGAAGACGGCGCTCGCCGATCAGGCACCAGGGGCAGATGAAATCGGAAGTGATCGTAACGGGAATGGACATGATGTGTCTCCTTTCGAAGACCAACTTCGCTCTTTTCTATAAGCATGATAATCAGATAAATAATGAGATGTTCATTGCGTTGGGCGCAAAGGTGAAAGATGGATAGGTTCGCAGCATTGAATGCCTTCATAGTGGTGGTCGAGCATGGCGGGTTCGCTCCGGCAGCAAGGCGCCTGGGACAAGCCCCGTCATCACTGACCCGACAGCTGAACGCATTGGAGGAAAGCCTTGGTACGCTTTTGATGAACCGATCGACCCGTAGCGTGACGCTGACCGAGGCAGGGCAGCAATATTATGAGGAGGCCCGTCGCATTCTCGAGGATCTCGTGAACGCCGACCGGGCCGTCAGTGAATTATCCGGCCCTCCAAGCGGTCTGATCAAGGTAACAATGCCCATGGCTTTCGGCCGCTTGCATGTCGCACCGGCGCTCCCTGCTTTTCTGCGACAATACCCGCAGATCCGGCTCGACCTGCATCTAAACGATGCAGTAACCAATCTCGTTGAGGACCGGCTGGATATCGCAATTCGACTTGGCGCGCTTAGTTCGTCCAACTTGCTCGCACGCAAGCTGGCGCCGCATCGGCGGATTATCTGTGCCAGTCCAGACTATCTTGGTAAACATGGAACGCCGGGCGAACCGGGCGATCTGGCGCGCCACAACTGCCTGCTGTTCGACTACCAGACGACGGAACACAGCTGGACACTCGCTCGCGACGGCAAAAGGATGAAGGTTGCCGTAACGGGAAATCTGCGCGCCAACAATTCCGAGGTTCTGAGGGAAGCGGCAATAGGGGGCGCAGGCCTGATACTGATGCCGACGTGGCTGGTAGGTGCCGATATCGCCGCAGGCCGCCTGACGCCTTTGCTGGAGAACTGGACGCCATCGCCGGGCGCAGAGGAAGGCGCCATTTGGGCCGTTTACCAACCCAACCGCCGCGGCTCGCGAAAGGTGGCGAGCTTTCTTGATTTCCTCTCACAGCATTTCGGCTCTCGTCCCTATTGGGAAATCAAGCAGAATTAAAACGGCTCCTTATGCACAACTCCTGCTCGACCTTTGCGCCTGACGCAAAGGACATCCCAAAAATCTCCTGATTATCATCATCGGCGCCATAATGCAGTGTGTCCCAAACAACCAAGGAGGCTCACATGCAGACCACCACTTCTTCAAACTCGACCACTCGCAGGGCACTGATTATCGGCGGTTCGCTCGGCGGACTGTTTGCTGGCACCATGCTGCGCAGCATCGGATGGGACGTCGACATTTACGAACGCTCCGCGCATGATCTCGACAGCCGTGGCGGTGGTATCGTATTGCAGCCTGATGTCGTTGAAGTTTTCCGGCGCGCCGGCTTGAGGCTGAACCGGGACGAACTGGGTGTGCGATCCGGGTATCGGACAGTGTTCCGGCCAGACGGGTCAACCCAGTCCAAACAGTTTTTGCCGCAGACACAGACATCGTGGTCGCTGATCTATTCAACATTAAAAGAAGCGTTTGGCGACGCCCGCTACCATTCGGGAAAACGCCTTGCCGGAATCGAACAGAGTGCCGACGCGGGCAGCGTTACTGCGTTTTTCGAGGATGGGAGCGCTGAGATCGGCGATTTGCTGATCGGCGCCGATGGTGGCAATTCGACTGTGCGCTCGTTGATCTGGCCACAAGTGACGCCCAGCTACGCCGGGTATCTCGCTTGGCGCGGGCTTGTACCGGAAGACGATATGCCGCCCGCGGCGCTTGCTGAGCTGCATGGCGATTTTGGCTTCGCGAACAACAAGGGCTCGCATATCCTCGGTTATCTTGTACCGGGCGAAGGCAATGACATGCGGCCTGGCCACCGGTTCTATAACTGGGTCTGGTATCGGGTCGCCAATGATGATCAATTGCAGCAGATCATGACGGATAGCGACGGATTACAACGCGGTTATTCCATCCCGGAAGGAAAACTCTCTGACGGCTGGATTAAACATCTGCGTGCAGATGCCGCAAATCTCTTGCCTCCGCCGTTTCGCGAAATCGTTGAAGCAACCAAACAACCTTTCGCGCAGGCGATCCGCGATCTCGCTTCTGACGAGATGGTCAAAGGCCGCGTCCTAATTTTAGGCGACGCCGCCTCGATACCCCGACCGCACACAGCTGCCAGCACGTCGAAAGCCGCAGCGAATGCGATCGCGCTTGCCGATGAACTCGACACCACGCCAAATGATATCAGCGCCGCGCTGACCCAGTGGGAACTGCCACAGGTCATGTATGGCAAATATCTCGAAAAGCAGGGCACCGAAGTTGGCAATCATCTGCTTTTTCACTCCCTTCTCGGTTCAGCGGTCAGCTGAATAATGAAGAATTCTTTGGGACTTGCTGTCTTGAGGAAATGAATGTCACACCAAAAACAACCGCATTGACCTGCTGCTCGCGAGTCGGGCTTCGGATCGACACTCATCATGCAGAGTGCCAAAGGAATGGGGGGTGACGCTGTGATGACGATCTGCCCAGAGGGCGTCACGTGGATGGTGAGCCTCCCTTACGCTTACGGTAGGAAGGAAAGTCTGCCCGTGCAGGCGCCGGATGCAACGCCCGAGGGTTTGCGGGTATCCGCCGGTGATCTTAGGGGGAAACGCGTCCTAGTCGTCGAGGACGTACCATTGACCGGACTGGACATCGTCGCAGCGCTAGAAGAAGTCGGTGAAACCGTCACAGGACCGGCAGCTACCGTCGACGAAGCTTGCTCTCTGATCGAACGCGGATCGTTCGACGCGGCGCCTGTCGACGCCAACCTTCATGGGCAGCCTGTTGGTCGAGTCGCTGAGAACTTGGCGCAACGGGGCGTGCCGCTCGCATTTGCGACGGGATATGTCCGCGACGGCCTCCCGCAAGGGTTTAAGGACATCCTTATCCTTCGCAAGCCGAGCAGCTCAGAGCAAATCATTAGTATTGTGGCACGGCTGCTTCCATCACGTAAGGGACCTCGGCCCGGATTGCCTCGCTAATTTAGCGCGAGGTGCTATCGCCGACTTATCTAGGGCGCCTGCGTAAGCGCATCTATTGACGTCGTAGCGGTGAACAACAGACCGTCGGGACGGAACTCAATCTCGGCCTTGCCACTAAGGCTCGCGCCGAGCATTTGAATAAGCTTCGTGCCAAAGCCTCGCTGTTTCGGTTGCACGACAGTTGGTCCGCCCGCTTCACGCCATCGGAATTCGAATTTTTCTCCATCAACGCTCCAATCGATGTCGACGCGGCCCTCCGCTACGGAGAGCGCGCCATACTTCACAGCATTCGTCGCAAGCTCGTGCAGTGCGAGCGAAAGGCTGGTGTTCGACTGATGCGAGACGTGTAGGTGAGGTCCGTTAAACGCAATACGGCCCGTCTCGTTGAATGGCGCCATTGCCTGCTGGACTATCTCACGTAAGGCAAGCGTATCAAACTCCCGCCCGCGCAGGACGTCTGCGGAACGAGATAACGCCGCAAGACGCTCCGATATCGTCGATCTAATACTCTCGATCGGCTTGTCTGCACGCAGCGACTGATTGACAATCGACTGTGTAGTCGCCAGCATGTTCTTCATGCGGCGACCCATTTCCTGAGCCATCATCGCGCGATAGGCTTCTAACCGCTTTCGTTCGGTCGTGTCGATTGAGACGCCGCTCATCTGCAAAGGCCGTCCATCCTCGTCGAATTTCGTCTCCGCCCGGACCTCTATCCAAGCCAGGCTGCCGTCCGGCTTGATGATCTTGTACTCGACGTGAAGGTTGCCATCAGACCCTAGGGCGAAAGCGACGGTTTGCTGCCATCTCTCCAAATCATCGGGATGAACTGAAGCTCGCAAATCGTCGTAGGAAAAATTTTCGGCAGGCTCGCGGCCGAAGTTCGCCTTGCAGATCGGCGAACAGACCAGTCGGCCCTCCTGGACGTCCAGCGTCCATACTCCGAGGCCGCCCGCCTTCAACGTAAAGTTCAGCCTCTCCTCGCTTGCCGTCAAATCGGCGATCCGACGTTGCAGCGTCGCTTCTAGCTCCTGCTGTTCCGGGCGCGACGGCGCCGTCCGCTCGAGGGTCGCATCATACTGGGAGGCGGAGAAGTAAGTCAGCTCTTCGCCGTCGAAGACCGGCGAGATCAGCAGTCTGTTCCAAAACAGCGAGCCGTCCTTACGATAGTTCAGAAGATCGATCTCGATGGGGCACTTCTCTGCGATCGCCTGCCGGATCTTGTCGACGTCGTTCGTATTCGTCCCTGGTCCTTGGAGGAACCGGCAGTTCCGGCCTAGCGCCTCTTCGCGACTGTAACCAGTCAAGGAAGCAAATGCTTCATTGACAAAGACTATCGGATTGTCGGGCTGGCGCGGATCGGTGATGATCATCGGCATCCTCGACGATCGCATTGCTGCAGCGAAAAGGTCAGAGCCTGAGCTGGTCTGGTTGATCTCGCGATCGATCGGGCGTTCTTCGGTGCTGTCCATTCAAAGGCTAATATACACCTTTTGTTCTGTTGTCACCTGGATGGCTTGAAGCGGCCAATCAGTATGATTGACCGACGTTTTGTTTCAGCGGTTTTGGCTTTTGGGCATCCAAGAACAACTCAATCATCAGAATAAGAACGACTTAGAGGCTGAAACGTTTCTATAAATCCGGCGCTTCCATCCGACGGGCGAGTTTCCCTGGATCGAAACGAGACTTAGATTCACTGCGGGGGCCGGTCGGCGACACCGCAAAATTTGATTAAGGCTGGAAGTGGCGACGGGCTCAGATTTCCAACGTCAGCTTCTGTCCCGAATTTTCACCAACACTCTCAAAACAGCCCAAAGTAGATTTGCGAATAAATGGTGGAACCGAATATCTCCACCTGCCACGCAAGTCGCCGGTTCGACATGGTTCAAGGCGGATATGTATGAACGGATAGGTCATGGGTCCGTAAAATCAGTTTCACGTCTTGAAACTCTGGTCGAAGCGATTTGCGATCGGTCTGTTGGAAACTCGTCGCTGCGATAGCTGATTAACATCGTGAATAGGTCGTTGCGCAGAATTTTCTGAGGGTCGAGCGTGGCGAGGATCTGCTCGGTTAATATGTTCTGCACGGCAGAAAGCGATTGAACGGATTCGCCTTCGGCGATTACCACCACGTTGACAGTGTCCGGGTCGGTCTTCTCGTCCTGCGAAAAAACCTCGTAAATCTGGTTTGGTTCGGCAAGAGCTACTCTGAAGCTAATGAGGCGGGACTGCGTCATCAAATGGTACAACTCTGTCTCGAGTGCGCGCACCGATGCTTGCGCTTTGCCTCGATCTACGGAGTAAGCCTGAACGTTCGCGGCTCCACCAACTCCTTTTCCTCCAGTTGCCGCGATCTTGCCTGGAATTCTAAGGACCTTTGAGAAATTTCGACGCATCTTGAGCGACCAGGGGGTGGGGTTGCGTACGAGGTCGATATAAGCGGGGTGTTCAATCACGCTAATATCCTCAAGATCGTAGAGCGTGAAATAGGTTTCGACTTGGCTGGCCGACACGTAACGGCGTGCGGCCTCCATACCTGGTACGGTCAAACGCTCGGGCACGTGCTCGAACGTGTGCCATGATGCGTACTCTTCGGCGAGGTCTGCCGGATAGTCGTTCCAGAGCGCGAGAATGGCTGCGGCCATCAAATTTCTCCCATACGTAAAATCACTTTGGAGGCGACATGGTCATGCGCAGCCTGAAAGCCGATAAGAGCGTCGGTTAGTGGCAGGGTGTGGGAAATCAGTTGCCGCATCAAATCCTGATGGCCATCAAGAAAGGCGATGACGCCGTCCCAATCCGCTGCAGGGGCTCGATAGGATCCACGTATTTGCTGGTGCATGCGCACAAGTGTTGTAAGATCGATTTCGGCGGGTCTGGGATGGATGCCGACGACGGTGAAAATTCCGCGCTTCTTAAGAAATGGCAAGGTAGCGGCGACCAGCGTTGGCACACCTGCCGCTTCGATGATCGCATCGAACGGAGCAAATTTGGAAAGCTCGGTTTCCATGTCGACATCGCTCGTATCGATCAGATGCTGAAAACCAGCAGCGGCGAGGTTTTTGAGACGCGGCCCATCATCGCGCCCCATGATGACGACTTTCGCGCCGCGCGAGCGCGCCAGGATTGCTATACCCTGGCCGATGAAGCCCGGCCCAATGACGAGTATGGTCTGACCTGCCGCAACCTCGGTCGTCGCGACGGCCTCTGCGCAGACAGTCATCGGTTCTGTTAGCGCAGCGATATCCATATCGAGACTGTCCGGCAGCATGTGACAATTGCTGTAGGGAACGCAGACATAGGAGGTGAAGGCACCGTTTCGGCCAATGCCAACGCCCTTGCGTGAAGTGCAATTATCTTCGTCGTCTTTCAGGCAGGCCTCGCAATGGCCGCATGTTGTAGAGGGTCGGGCGGTGACACGGGTTCCGATGACGTCAGCTGGGACGTTTTTTCCGACTTGTTCTATCGTGCCTGAAAATTCGTGGCCGAGCGTGACGGGCATGGCACTTTCCATCGACTCGTAGCCCGGCGTCCAGTGAGCGATATGCAGGTCGGTCCCGCAGATGCCAGCGAAATGCACACAGATCAACACCTCGCCAGCAGCAATGTTTTCAGGCTTGGCTATCATATTGAAGTGCACGCCACTGCCGGGCCGGACTTTTTGCAATGCCAGCATATTCAATCTCCATTGATAAGGTGCAGGTATTAGCCGCGCCAGCTTAAAAAGCGCTTCTCGACCAGTCCGATTGCGAAGTTCACGATCAGGCCCATGACAGAGAGGATCGTGACACCGGCAAACAGCTTTTCGAGATCATAGAGCGAGCCTGCCTCGAGAATGTAGGAGCCGACACCATATTGGGCACCAAGCATTTCGGCCGCGACGAGGAGGATAATGGCAATCGAGATCGACACCCGTAGGCCCGACAGGATGGCAGGGAACGCACCGGGCAGGACAATCTTGCGAACGATCGACCACCAGCTTAGCCCGAAACTCTGGCCCATACGGATCAGGGTGCGATCGACATTGTCGACGGCGCCGTAAGTCGCGACCACGGTTGGCGTGAATGTGCCGAAAGCAATCAGGGCGTATTTCGACGTCTCATCGATGCCGAACCAGATCACGAATAGCGGCAGAAGCGCAATCTTCGGGATTGGAAACAGCGCCGCGACCAGCGGCACCAGCCCTGCGCGAACGTAGCTGAAAAGGCCGATCATCACGCCGACCGATATACCAACAGCGATGCCAATGAATGCGCCGATGAACAGCCGCTGAAGCGATGGCAGGAGGTGTTTCCAAAGCAATCCAGTCTGCCAAAGCTGCACGAATGTATCAAGGACGGCGGAGGGCCTCGGCAGTGTCAGGTTGGAAATAAAACCGCTGCGCGTTCCAATCTCAGCAAGAGCGATCAGGACGATGAACACCGCAATGCCCATGCCGCGCACTGGGATCGGCGCAAAGCCGCCGCCACGAAATGCGACAGGGCGCACAGGCGCAGTTCTCGTTTCCGTCCTGTTGTCGCCGGATGCTCCAGCGGGGTTTGCAAGTGTGGTGATGTTAGACATTGACCAACTCCTTGTCGGCAGCCATGGCCTCTTCGCGCATCAGGTCCCAAAGCTGCTTCTGCTTGTCTTCCAGCACGGGATCGCCAAGGTGGCGTGCGGACAGAGGGATATCGATATCGACGATTTCGCGAATCAGGCCTGGGCGACGGGAAAGAACGACAACGCGGTGGCCAAGCCGAACCGCTTCGTTGAGATTGTGGGTGACGTAGACGGATGTGAAAGGCTGCCGTGTCCACAGAGCGACAAGATCATCCATCAAAAGTTCGCGCGTCTGGCTGTCGAGGGCCGAAAGCGGCTCGTCCATCAGCATCAGCGCGGGGCGCACTGCCAGTGCCCGGCTGATCGCGACACGCTGGCGCATGCCGCCGGAAAGTTGCTTGGGAAGTGCCGTGCGGAAATCCGTCAGGCGGGTCCGGTCAAGAACGTCTGAGACGATCTCGTCCATTTCCCGCCGACTGAGATTGTGATCTTCGAGCACAAGGCGAATATTGCCTTCGACTGTGCGCCAGGGCAGCAGGGCGAAATGCTGGAAGACGTAGGTGAGGGGATTGAGGGAGCCGGGTGGAGGATTCCCGATCTGCAGCACCTCGCCTGAACTTGGTCTTTCAAGGCCGCCGAGAAAACGAAGCAAGGTCGATTTGCCACAACCGGATGGCCCGATCAGACAGATGATCTGCCCTTGAGGGATATCGAGTGAGATATCTTTCAGAACCTCTACGGCTCCGTAGGAATGGCTGATGTTTTTCAGCTTCAGATCCATGGTTCCTCCATGCGAAGGCCGTGAGGCCTCCGCAAAAATAGCTGGCTGATCAAATGGTTTTTACGAAGGACGTGTCGAACAGCTGTTCGTTCGTAATTGCGTCCTTGACCATGCCTTCTGCCTTGAACCATTCAAGCTGCTCGACACAGCTGCCAAGCGACAGTGCCAATCCCGCATTGATGCGCATGGCGCCGTCGATCAGATTCTGTTTGGCAGCGTCGAACGGGCTATCGCTCTCGACATATTTGTGGACGATTTTCGCCAGAGCGTCGCGTTCGGCATCGTCCGCCTTGTTGTCTACGAAGGCGGCATTGTAATCGTCAATAGCGCGCGAATAGGCTTTGACGAACGCTGCCGTCATCTCGCGTTCACTGGCCGCATTCTTGGTCGAGGTGAAGGCGGTAGTGACCTGATAATCCGGCGCGTAATCAGATACCAGACCGATCTGCTTGGCGGCACCCTCGCGGATCATCTTCTTGGCGACATTCGGCTGGATCGCCCACGCATCGATCTGACCTGTGGTCAGGGCTCCGACGATGGCGCCCAACTTCTGCAATGGGCGCAGTTGGATATCAGAAAGCTTAATCTTGTTAGCAACGGCAATCTTGTGGGCCATAAAGTGGAATGACGAGCCAGCGGTCGTGATGCCGAAGCTTTTGCCGGACAGCTTGGACGGGTCGGTCAGACCGGCCTCATAGGCTTTGTTGGATGCCAGAATGATCGCGCCGGTGACACCCTTCTCCTCAGTCAGCGCGCCGCCGATAACCTTAATGGCGTCCTTCTGTGCGAGGCTGATAAGACCACCGCTCATCGAGGTCACGCCGAAGTCGGCATCGCCGGACGCAATTGCCACGGCCATAGGCTGGGCGGCCTCAAAGAACTTCAGCTCGATATCGAGACCGGCGTCCTTGTAGTAGCCGCGCTCAAAAGCAATGAAGCTTGGCGCGTGGCTGGCAAGGTGCAGCACTGCAAGATTTCGGGTTGCTGCGCGGGCAGGCAGACCGAAAGCAGCGGCGCTGCCAAGTGCGCCCATGCCGATAAGTGCCTGACGGCGGCTCAAAAATACATTCATTCCGATTCTCCTCCCAAAGATGGCTGTCCGAGACGCCATCCGCTTTTACTGCCACCGGCTGAAGAGGAAGACAACGAACAATGATTATGCCTCCCATGCCCTTAAGGCATGCAGGTGGTTATTTGCAATCAGGCGAGCGGCGGCAGGTCGGCCAATCTGCGAGACAGAATTTCAGTGAGTTTACGCAGATTGGCGGAATGCGACCGGCGGCGGTTCCATAGAACCGATATCGAGAATTGTGGGGCATTTTCGATGGGCCGAACGACGAGGTTGCTGCCAACGGGTCCGAGCGTGGTGACGTAGTCAACCAGCACGATGCCCATTGCTTCATTCGCCAGCGCCAGTGCGGTGTCGGAAAAACGGGCGACAGCGCGCGTATTGACCTTCAATTTTTCGCGACTGAGAAATCGATCGACAACTGTCTGATGAGCGCCGCCCGGGGCGAAGGCTATGAAATCCATATCCGCCAGATCGGCCGCTCGTATGACAGACGACATTGCAAGGCTATGATCCTTATGAATGACCGCGACGAGATCGACCCGCCCCACATGCTCGACAGCAATGAGCGGATGATCTGGCGAGGCGATCGTCACCACCGCTTCTCCGCGTCCGGTAATCAGGTATTCCTCGATCTGGTCTACCGGAAGCACGTCGAAGAAAAGCTCGATACCGGGCACCTCGACGGACAATGTTCTTAGAGCCTGTGGCACGAGCGCGCGCGCGACACTGGCTGTCGATCCAACCCGGAATACAGCCGTTTCACCGCGTGCGATGCGGCCTATCTGGGTGCCGACGCCGGTCAGTTGCCGTATCAGCGGGTCGATCTCGGCATAAATCTCAAGTGCTTCAGATGTAGGGACAAGACCGTTGCGGTCGCGTGTGAAAAGCGCGATGCCAAGCAGGTCTTCGATTCGACGGATCGTACGGCTTAGCGCTGGTTGAGAGACATTGAGAACCTTTGAGGCACCAGTGATGGAGCGCGCCTGCATGACCGCATGGAAGACTTCCATTTGGCGAAGGCTGAGGAGACCGTCATCAGGCCGTTGGGCCATCGAAGTTTCATCATTGTCCTGGGACATCGATCGCCTTTTCAAGAAATGGCAAGAGCTCTTCGAGCATTTCGCTGGCGGCGGTCTCCGGCAGCAGATGGCCACCACCAATGCCCTTTCCTTGTACCTTGGGTGCCCAGTCTGCCCATATATCGAGTGGTTCGCGACCGCCGCCATAGAGCCTGTCTTTCTCCCAGAATAAAAGGACAGGTACCTGGATTTTGCGGTCTGACATGCGATCCGCAAGATCGTCAGTTTCGTCTGTCGTGGCACCAGCCCGATAATCCTCACACATGGCGTGGCGAACATCGGGATTGTCGAATGCGAGCCTGTAGTCTTCCAGCGCCAGCGGATTGATCTGTTCAATATTCTCAGCCATTTTGCCGAGCGTGAGATCGACGAGAAAACGCGGATCCGCGGACATCAGTGTTTCAGGCAGTGGCGCGGGCTGGGCCATCATGAACCAGTGCCATGCTCCCATGCCGAAGGCTTTGCTGGCACCTTCCCACATTTCCGGTGTGGGCACGACGGTGACCGAGACGAGTGCCGTGACCGTTTCTGGAAAATCAAGTGCCATGCGATAGGCAACCCGGCCCCCACGGTCGTGACCAACGACAGCATACCGCCGATGTCCTAGCGCCAGCATCATTTCTCTCAGGCTTTTCGCCATGCGACGTTTAGAACCCATTCCTTGCGAGTTGCCGGTGACGCGGCTTTCACCATAGCCCGGCAGGTCTGGAACAACGACGGTATAGGTCTTAGCAAGTACCGGCGCGAACCGGTGCCATGCCGAGCGGGTTTCTGGATAGCCGTGCAAAAGCAGGATCACGGGACCGTTGCCGGCTGTCAGAACGGCGAAATTGATGTCGGGCGTTTCGATGCGGTATTCTTCAAACCCCGGAAACAGCTCGTTAGCGCGTCTATACATCGATTGGCTGTCCCATTTGAGCGTTTGTGGTCACTGCGGCTATGTCCCTCAGCGCCTCGATCAGTCTGTCTACGCCTTTCTGTCGCGGGCGAAGATGGCAGATATGGACGTAGGCGGAAACGCTGACGCTGTTTTCGATCGGTATTGCCACGAGCCCGTTTGCTTCGCAATCGATAGCGGAAAATGCGTCGAGTATGGTGATGCCAATGCGTTCTGTGACAAATGACAGTGCGGCCTCAACAAAATGCACATAGACCGCCGTGTTCCTCGATACGCCCCAGCGCCGAAAGGTTTCATCAATCAGAAGACCGTGCGTGGTGGTGGTTGCAAAAGAGATCAGCGGTTCACCGGCAAGCGCCAGCGGCGTTACGGATTTGTAGCCAGCAAGAGCGTGATCATTGGGGACGACACAGACGAGACCGGCGCTGGCTATTTTCGCCGTTTCGATTACAGGATCGTTGACCTCTGCAATCGTTGCAACACAGGCACCTTGGCCGAACAGCAGGTAGTCGCGAACATCGCGCTGGGATAGTGAGTCACTGTAGTAGGTGCCCGCAGCCCCTTCCAGTTGCAGGCGTTTCAATGCCTTCGGCACCAACCGCATGCCAAGACTTGGCGTCGAGCCAAACCGAAAGACAGAGGCGTCGCCACGGACAATCGAGTAGATGACATCAGACAGCATTTCGGATTGCTGGTGGACGCGCTCGACCTCGGCAAAGATCAGTTCCGCTTCCTGAGTCGGCACCAGTCGGCCGGAAATGCGCGCAAACAGCGCTATACCAAGCTGGTCTTCGAGACGCTTGATGGCAATCGAGAGGCTCGGCTGGGAAACGCCGAGGTGACGGGCTGCTGCCGTCAACGAATGCGTCGCCATGATCGTTCGGAAAATTTCGATCTGCCGTTCTCTGAGTTTCGGATTTGGCATCCGTGCTCGCATTCTTCCTATAAATCCAACTTATAGCATGGGTTGAAAGGTATATTGGCGTCAATAGGTATTGGTCCCATATCGTCGCTCCAAAAATGGGAGGTAGCTTTGTGATTGGAAGCGAAACACGGCTGGTGGCGATTATCGGATCACCCATTGTCCAAGTGAAATACCCAGATAACTTCAACCGCTATTTTGCCGATGAAGGTGTGGATAGGGCAATGATGGTCATCGATCTCGGCCCTGAGCGCGTTGCCGATTTCGTCACAACGGTCCGCGGCTGGCAGAATATGGATGGCTTCGTCGTCACCATTCCCCACAAGGCCGCAGTCGCCGCGCTGGTCGATGGACTCAGTGCAAAAGCGCAGTTTCTCGGTGTCTCGAATGTGGTGAGGCGTCACCCAAATGGAAAGCTTTGTGGCGACATGACGGACGGCGAGGGTTTCCTCACAGCCTCAAGGCAGCAGGGTTTCGTTCCCAATGGCAAAGTCGTTCTGGAGGTCGGGGCAGGAGCTGCTGGCAGTGCAATCGGCTACACGCTTGCAGGTGCAGGCGTTTCGCATCTGGTTATCTCCGATCGCAACAAGGATCGTGCAGCCAGTCTCTCTGCTCGTCTGTCCAACGCTTTCCCAGCCGTTTCCATCTCGGCAGGAGCAGTACCCCAGCGCGCCTTCGATCTTGTCGTCAACGCGTCTTTGTCGTGTATGCAGGATGACGATCCGCTGCCGGTACCTCACTCAACGCTGGCATTGGTGCCATCAGAAGGTCTGGTGGCTGATGTCGTGACAAGCCCGAAAATGACGCCGCTGCTCACACTTGCGAAAGCTCGTGGCCTGAAGTTCCAGACGGGCGAGGAAATGGCCAAATCACAACTTTTTGCGCTTGGAAAAGTGATGGGCATATTCAGGGGAGTACCAGTTGATGTCTAAAGCCCGAGGTGGACGATACGACGTCGTGGTTGTTGGAGGCGGCGCGGCCGGAATGAGCGCGGCTGTAGCTGCTACCCGCATGGGCGCGAAAGTCGCACTCATCGAGCGATACGGTTTCATGGGCGGAGCGGCTGCCAATTCGCTGGTTTTAGCCTACTGCGGCTTCTTCCTGAAAGGTCCTGAGCCTGTTTTTGCAGTAGGAGGAATCGGTGTCGAACTGCTGGCTACGCTTGCGAAGATTGGCCAGGATATCGCTCCGATACGATCTAGCAGCGGCAACTGGATTGTCATGCTGGACCCTGAGGCGGTCAAGTTTGCGTTCGACCAAATGACCGACATGACTGGCCTCGAAATCCTGTTGCACAGTCGTGTCACTGCGGTGTCCACGAAGCCGAGTGGAATTGCGGCCATCACGGTGACTGACCATGCCGGTAGCTACGGGATCACTGCAGCCGCATTTGTAGATGCCAGCGGTGAAGCTGCTGTGGCGTCGCATGCAGGACTTGAGATGACGACCGACAGCCGCGCTGGTGATCACGTCCAACCTGCGTCAATGCCGGTTCGTATCGGTGGCGTAGGAGCGGAGGTAACATTCGACCGTCGTCGGATGACGCAACTGATTATCGAGCACAACGCAAGCTCTGAAGCTCCAATCCACCGAACCGACGGTGGCGTCATGTTGAGGCTGCCGACGTCGAACGATTATTGGTGGATGATGATCGATCTTGAAACCAATGGTTTGAGCGGTGCCAGTCTGGGCGGGGCGGAGCGTCAGGCGCGGCGGGAAGCCTGGCGGAACCTGCAGTTGCTACGGCAGATGCCGGGCTTTGAAAACGCGTTCATCTCATCCACGGGGCCGCAGATCGGTATTCGCGAGACACGCCGTCCGCGCTCGCGAAACGATTTGACCGGTGTGGCTTTACATGGAGGTGACCGTCGCGAAGATGGCATCGGGCGCGCTGCATGGCCCATGGAGGTTCACGAAGCACCCGGTCGGGCACATTTCGTCGATCTTGGCGGCGACGGCTTTGCTGATATACCAATGGGAGCCATCCAGGCTGTCGGCGCGGATAATCTGTTCCTCGCGGGTAGGGTCGCTGGCGCAGATGCTGCTGCCTATGGTTCTTTGAGAGTTATGGGTACAGCCTTTGTCACCGGTCAAGCAGCTGGAATTGCGGCCGCCTTGAGTGTTTCATCAGCGTCCGTTTCGGCTTACAGCGTCAGAAAGCATCTTTATTTTCAAAATGCGATAATTTGATAGCCTGAAGAGTGAACAATGAGACCCGAGAAACAAGTTAGCGTCACGTTCGACCCATTCGGTCTACCGAAACGCATCTATTCTATAGCGTTGCCGAAGCGGGATTGATATCTGCAACACGCACTATACCAGCTATTGGCGTAAGACGATCTGACGGCCCGTCGATAGGTAATTTTAGTGTGTTAGCTCCATTCCAATGGAAGTGTCGACGGTCCGGATCCTTTCAAGAGCTGGGACCCCGTTCAACGCGTTAACACTCTTAGATCGAGAGCGCATTGCCTCCTCGCGTATCGGTGTGAACCTAACTGCTATCGCTTCGCCGCGATTCCTTTCATCTCTGCAAGCAAGCCAGGATGTGCAAGTTCGAATAGGGCAATTAGAGAACCAGATGATTAGGCACGACCGTTTCAAGGTCCAACAGATTACCGTCATAATGACGGAACACGACGCAGACCAAAGGGTCTGTGAATTAAGCCGATACCCTACAATTCCCGGCTGAAGGTTTCGATGTTTAAAGTCCGTCCAATGATGCGCCAGTGGCAACACTGAATATCATTGGCTTGTATAAACTAGGTATTGAGCACGTGTGGCCGCACATAGTCTGACGGACGTTCTAAGAAGCGGACGCATTTGTTTCTCATTCTAGCGAAAAATTGTAAAATATTTTCAGTAATCCCGCGGGTGTACGATTTTCGTTCTAATCGGTCTTGCGGGTCGTGCGCTGCGACGATAGACCGCAGTGTCCCACCTGAGTCATCGATCGATGAACCGAGATCAACATTTTCAATGTCACGTCAGTCACAAAGCGAGTCGTCCATGAGAGACCTTCCAGGCCGTCCTTCACGTCGAAATTTTCTCAAGGCTTCGGCTGCCAGCGCCGCCGTTGCCGGACTTGTTGCCCTACCCGCGAAAGCGGAAGACAAGGCAGAGCCGGTTGCTTTGGAAGCTTACAAGCCGATCTGTCTCAAGCCCAGTGAGTGGGCTTTCGTCGTCGCAGCAGTCGCAAGGCTTATCCCCTCCGAAGGCGAGGGCCCGGGGGCGATCGAGGCGAGGGTGCCCGTGTTCATAGACCTGCAGCTGGCGGGAGATTTTGGTCGCGCCGCCGACTGGTATATGGAAGGGCCGCACCAAGCCGATGCAAGCCCTTTGCGTGGTTGGCAGACACCGCTGACGCCGCTTGAAATCTATCAAAAAGCCATCCCGGTTTTTGATGAATGGTGTCGTGAGACGCATGGCAAGATTTTCGCCGAACTCGATACCACCACGCAGGATCAGGCGCTGACCTCGCTGCAAAAAGAAGAGCTCAAGCTCGATCCCGAGATCCGCGATTTCTTTACCATTCTGCTTGGTAACGCCAAGGAGGGCTATTTTGCCGATCCTATGTATGGCGGCAATCATAAGATGCAGTCCTGGACTTATATCGGGTTCCCGGGCGCACGCGGGTCCTACAAGGAATGGGTCCTCAGACATAACGTCAAATATCCATTGGGACCGGTCTCGATCTCCGGCGAGAGGGCGTAAACCATGGCTAGAACCGAAAAGAAGAAAGACGTCGTCATCGTCGGTCTGGGCTGGACCGGATCGATCCTCGGCATGGAGCTTGCGCAGGACGGGCTAGAGATCGTTGCACTGGAGCGCGGGCACGACCAGAATACCGTTCCCGATTTCCAGTACCCCGAGATGATCGATGAGCTGAAATACGGCGTTCGTCTCGGCATGATGCAGAAGCCGCGCAATTCGACAGTTACGATCCGTCGTAACGAAGCAGAAGTCGCACTTCCCTATCGCGTCCTAGGGTCTTTCCTTCCGGGCAATGGCGTTGGCGGTGCCGGTACGCACTGGAACGGGTTGAACTGGCGCCCGATGACGTCGGAATACCGCCTTCGCTCCTACGTCGAGGAGCGTTGGGGTGCGTCGATCATTCCTGAAGACATGAACCTTCAGGACTACCCCGTGACCTATGAAGAGCTTGAGCCCTATTTCGACCGCTTCGAACGCGTCGCGGGTATCTCGGGCAAGGCCGGCAATATCAAGGGCGAGAAAATCGACGGCGGTAATCCCTTCGAGGCTCCGCGCTCGCGCGATTATCCGATGCCACCCATGCCGACTACGTGGGATGGCGCGAAGTTCGGTGAAGTCACGAAATCCATGGGTTACCATCCATTCCCACGCCCCGGCGGCATCGCGTCGCAAGCCTATGTCAATGAGTATGGTATGCAGATGGGCCCGTGCAATCATTGCGGCTTCTGTGAACGCTACGGCTGCTACAATTATTCGAAGTCATCGCCGCAAACCGCCATTCTGGACGCTTTGAGGCGTAAGCCGAACTTCGAATATCGCACGGAATGCGAAGTATTGCGCATCGAAATGGCGGCAGATGGCAAGACCGCGACCGGCGTGACCTATTTCGATGAGAAGGCGCAGGAAGAGGTATTCCAGCCCGCCGATCTGGTGATCTTGGCCGCCTATCAGCTGCACAACGTGCACCTCATGCTGCTTTCCGGCATCGGTCAACCCTATGATGCCAATACCGGCGAAGGCGTGACGGGGCGCAATTACGCTTATCAAATGAATGGTGGGTACACGCTTTTCTTCAAGGACGAGGTTTTCAATCCCTTCATCGGTACCGGTGCCAACGGCATGACCATCGATGATTTCGGCATCGATAATATCGATTTCGGTCAGGAGGGCTTTATCGGTGGCTCGTATATTTCCGCCGGCCAGTCCAATGGTCAGCCGATTCGTTCGATGGCGCTTCCGGCAGGCACGCCGACCTGGGGTGCCAAGTGGAAGCAGGCCGTCGGCGAGTGGTATGGACATTCGATGTCGATTGGTTCGCATGGTTCCCACATGGCCTATCGTGGCAACCATCTCGACCTCGATCCGACCTATAAGGACCGCCATGGACGGCCTTTGATGCGGATGACCTTCAACTGGAACCCCAACGAAATTCGTATGACGCAGTTCATGAAGTCGAAGATCGAGCCGATTGCGAAGGCGCTCAACCCAACATCCATGCAGGAAGGCTTCAAGAAGGAAGGCGCCATGTATGACGTCAGGCCTTATCAGACCACGCATAATGTCGGCGGTTCGGTCATGGGAGACGATCCGAAGACATCTGCCGTCAACCGGTATCTTCAGGCATGGGACAAGCACAACATCTTCGTGCTCGGTGCAGGCGCGTTCCCGCAGAACACGCAGTACAACCCCACGGGCATGGTCGGTGGTCTCGCCTATTGGGCAGCGGAACACATCCGGAAGGACTATCTTCCAAACCCAAGACCACTGGTTTGAGGAGTGCGATAATGAAAATGCTTCTCAAAATCCTCGCCGGTCTCGTTGTCGTCGGCATTGCCTGTCTTCTGGCCCTCATCTTCGTTCCCGTTCAGCGCACAGGCGCAACCACGCAACTGGCTGCGGATTTCAAACCTGCGGAAGGGCGTGGAGAATATCTCATGCGTGCCAGCGACTGTATGGCGTGCCACACGAATGAGGGTGGAACGCCTTTTGCCGGTGGCCGCGCCATTCAGAGCCCGATGGGCACCATCTGGACCACCAACATCACGCCAGATAAGGAAACCGGCATCGGTAGCTACACGCTCGATGACTTTAGAGCCGTCCTTTACGATGGCGTGACACCCAATGGCACGCACCTCTATCCGGCCATGCCCTATGAAAACTATCGAAAGCTGACAGAAGAAGACGTCGTTGCGCTCTACGGCTACTTCATGAACGAGGTGAAGCCCATCTCCAACAAGGTCGAACAGACGAAACTCGCCTTCCCCTTCAACATGCGCTTTGGCCTTCGTGCCTGGAATTGGGTTGCCCTGCGCGGCGAGGCCGGATTTGCGCCAAACGCCTCGGAAGATGGCGTTTTCAATCGCGGCAAATATCTGGTGGAAGGTCCCGGCCACTGCGCCGCCTGCCACAGCCCGCGCACGGTATTGATGACGCAGGATGGTATCAACGAAACCGCCAGAAACTTCCTTACCGGTGGTGAAATCGACAATTACACGGCACCTGATCTGAGAGGCCCGAATAGCGGGCCACAGAAATGGACGGTCGAGGAAACAGCCGCTTACCTCGCCACCGCCCGCAACGCCCATTCCACAGCAACGGGCGAAATGATGCTGGTCGTCAGGGATTCCACGCAATACCTGACGCCAGACGACAACATGGCAATTGCCAGCTATCTGAAGAAAATCGGTTCTTCGGAGCCTGTCTCTGCGAAAAACGCTGACGCGGTAACACAGACGGAACAACTGCTTACCAGTGCCAAGCCTGATATGCCGCTGGGACCGCGCCTCTACCTCGATAATTGCGGTGGCTGCCACCTCGTCAACGGCAAGGGCGCGCCGGAAATATTCCCGGAGCTCGACGGAAACTCTCTTGTGACAGCGAAATCCAGCAAGGGTCTCGTCAGCGTCATCCTGCATGGGGCAGAACTGCCATCCACGGAAAAGCGTCCGATGAAGGTCAGGATGCAGGGCTACGAGGATCGTCTGTCCGACGAGGAAATCGCAACGCTTGCCACCTTCCTGCGCAACGCCTGGACGAACAAAGCATCCGACGTGACAGCACAGGATGTTGAAGCGATCCGGAAGCTCGGCAACAGCCATTGAGCGCTACCCACAATAAAAGATCCCGCTGTCAGCGTAGCGGGATCTTTTGCGATCAACGCTATCTCAGACTGTGAGGGTCTTCGTCGTTTCAAACGTAGCGGCTGGACTGAAGGTTACCGTCGATACCGATGAACGCGCTCGTGACATGATCTGCTTTGCGCCAAGTCAGCTCCAATCCGATATTCGTCGCCCATCGCTTCATTCCATGACGGCGTTCTATATCCGACTACATGTCGCCGGTTCTATCCCCCTCAAGGCAGAGAACCTTCTCGCTATGATCGACTGAAATGGAACCCAGACAAAAGTTTTTCACCCTAGCGTAGGCTTACCTTGTCAGACTTTCAATGCTGGTGGGTTACCCCTCGCATTCCATCGTGTGCGCCCTTCGTCGAGAAGCGATCCAGCATTTCTCGAACAGAGAAATACGGGATGGGAGGCGAGCCATACAGAACTGTGTTATTCATGACATGAATGAAGTAGGAAAAAAACATTCATTTGTTAAATATAAGTTTTCGTTGGAGGATCAGAAGAAGCGAACGTGTGACACTTCCAGGTTCGGAAAAAGGGAACGAGATAATGAAAACTGGTGCACTGCTTCTGACAAGCTTTCTGGGCCTTGTCGCAAACCCCGTTTTAGCCACGGATCTGACGATCGGCCTCAGCGGGACCGTAACGTCAATAGATCCGCACTTCTATAATGCTTCGCCCAACAACGCCATTGCCATGCAGATTTTCGATCGGCTGACGGAGCGCACCGCCGAGGGCCAACTGGTCGAGGGCTTGGCGACGAAGTGGGAATCCGTTTCAGAAACGAAATGGCGTTTCAGCCTGCGGGACGGCGTGAAATGGCACGATGGCAGGCCCTTTACCTCCGATGACGTGATTTTCACGCTCGGCCGCGCTGGAAACGTGCCGAACAGCCCCGGTGGCTTTGGTGGTTTTATGCGCAATATTGAAAGCGTCGAGGCGGATGGCGACAATGCTGTCATCATCAACACCAAGGCTCCGGCGCCGACGCTTCCGGGCGATCTTGCAAATATCGCCATCGTGTCACGCCATGCGGGCGAGGGCGCGGATACTGCCGATTACAATTCCGGCAAAGCAGCAATCGGCACGGGGGCTTTTCGCTTTACGACATTCAAGCAGGGCATCGAGGTTGGTCTTGAGCGCAACCCTGAATGGTGGGGCAAGAAGGTTGCTTGGGAGCACGCAACCTACCGTATGATTTCCAGCGCAAGCGCTCGTACGACCGCCGCTCTTGCTGGCGATGTCGATGTCATCGACGCACCCGCTGCGACCGATATCGCTCGTTTCAAGACGACAGCCAATCTTTCCTTCGTCAGTACGCCGGGCCTGCGTGTCATCTATCTCGCGCCGTCGACATCGGGTGATGCCTGGAAGGCCTTTGTGAAAGGCTCAAAGGGAGAGGCGCTGGATAAAAATCCTTTGGCAGATCCGCGTGTCCGAAATGCTCTTTCCGAATCCATCAATCGCGAAGGCATTGTCGACAAGATCATGGAAGGCACCGCAACGGCCTCCGGTCAATGGCTCCCCAAGGGTGCGTTCTCCTACACGCCTGATATTCAACCGCCAAAGCCTGATCCTGTGGGAGCCAAGAAGCTGCTGGCCGACGCCGGATATCCCGAAGGGTTCCAGCTGACGGTTCATGTGCCGAATGATCGATACCCCAATGCACCTGCGGTGGTTCAGGCCGTCGCGCAGATGTGGACACGAATTGGCGTGAAGACGAATGTGGAGGCTCTCCCATGGACGACCTTCTCGTCGCGTAAGTCGGAATTTGCCATGAAGCTGCTCGGACTCGGCAACGCGACCTATGACGCGAGTTCGATGCTGATCAACGTGTTGGGCACCGTTGATCCAAAGCGTGGTCTGGGTGCTGCCAATGATAGTGGCTATTCCAATCCAACGCTCGATGACCTCGTTTCCAAGGCGATGACTATCTACGACGACAAGGCGCGCGAAGCGGCGCTCATCGAGGCCGTTAAGGTTGCTGTCACTGATGGCGCCATCATCCCGCTCTACCAGCAGAGCAACGCCTGGGTATTGCGCAAAGGTCTCAACTATGCCCCGCGCATCGATGAGCGCACGCTTGCAAAGGATGTTTCCGAATAAAGCGGTAATCACGGGGCTGGTGCCATCACGCCAGCCTTACGTTCCGGCACTTGGTGGCTAAGCCGCTTAAGCAAATGTCGGCTATACCGTTGCTCCCAAAGCCATTCCCTTATGGAGCGGGTAGTGGGTTTCCTTACCAAAAACACGAGGGTATCATGACCCTATGGATTATCCAGCGCCTGATGCAAGCGATACTGGTCGCTCTTGCAATGGCCTTGATCGTATTCGTCGGTCTTCACCTGATCGGCAGCCCCATCGAGACCCTGCTTCCGCCGGAAGCGACCCACGACGACCGCCTGCGTTTGATCGCAGATCTCGGTCTCGACCGGCCCCTTTACGAGCAGTTCTTCCTGTTTCTGAAAGGGCTTCTGCAGGGCAATCTTGGTATCAGCTATGTTTACAAGGAACCAGCGGTAGAGCTGATCCTGTCTCGCTTGCCAGCAACACTGGAACTGGCTTTCGCCGCTGTCCTGCTGTCGCTGATCGTTGGTGTGCCGCTTGGGCTTGCTGCGGGCTGGAGGCCTGAAAGCCTGTTTGCACGGGTCGTCATGATCGGCTCGATCTTCGGTTTCAGCCTGCCGATTTTCTGGATTGCGATCCTGCTCATCATGATTTTCAGCGTCCAGCTTGGCTGGCTACCGAGTTCCGGACGCGGGGCAACCGAAACCCTGTTCGGCATACCCTGGTCTTTCGTGACGCTGGATGGTCTGCGGCATATGCTGTTGCCAGCCGTCAGTCTCTCGCTTTTCAACATCTCTATGGTCACACGTTTGACCGAAGCTGGCGTGCGTGAGGCGATGTCGAGTGAATATGTGCGGTTCGCCCGGGCAAAGGGCCTCTCGCCAAGGCGTATCCTCAGCGTCCATGTGCTGAAAAACGTCATGATCCCGGTCGTCACTGTCGTCGGTCTGGATATAGGCCAGACGATTGCGTTTTCGGTCGTGACCGAAACCATTTTTGCCTGGCCGGGCGTCGGCAAGATCATCATAGACAGCATTGCCGCGCTCGACCGCCCCGTTATCGTCGCCTACCTCATGCTCGTGGTTATCATGTTCGTCATCATCAACCTCATCGTGGATGTCACCTATAGGCTGCTCGATCCACGCATCCGGCTTCAGGGAGAATGACGTGCAGGCGGTTATGAACTCCTCGAAACTTCGCACAGGTCTGCAATTCATGCGTCAGTTCGCGCGTTCGCCTTTGGCGGTGCTGGGGCTGGTACTGATCATCCTGATCGTTCTCATGGCCGTGTTTGCGCCATATCTGTCTCCACAAAACCCATATGACCTGATGCAGTTGGACATCATGGACGGGCGCATGGCTCCCGGTACGGAATCCTCGGCGGGCTTTTCATTTCTGTTCGGTTCCGACGATCAGGGTCGCGACATGCTCTCGGCCATTCTTTATGGCCTGAGGATAAGCCTGATCGTGGGGCTTGGCTCGGCGGCGCTCGCCTTTATTATCGGCACCGCGTTTGGCCTGACGGCGGCCTATGTCGGTGGAAGGCTTGAAACCGCAATGATGCGGTTGGTCGATCTCCAGCTTTCCTTTCCAACGATCCTATCCGCGCTTCTGATCCTTGCGCTCCTCGGCAAGAGTGTCGGCAATGTCGTTTTCGCCATCGTTTTGGTGGAATGGGCGACCTATGCCCGCACGGCACGCGGCGCCGCCCTGACGGAACTGCGCCGGGAATATGTCGAGGCGGCACGGTCTCTCCGACTACCGCACCGGAACATCCTCTTTCGCCAATTGTTGCCGAACTGTCTGTCGCCGCTCGTTGTGCTGCTGACCATGCAGGTGGCGCGCGCGATAACGCTTGAGGCGACGCTGAGCTTTCTCGGCCTCGGCGTGCCGGTGACAGAACCCTCGCTCGGACTTCTGATTTCCAGCGGATACGAGTTCATGCTGTCAGGAACCTATTGGATTGCCCTTTTCCCGGGCATCGCACTTCTGGTGACGATCTTTGCCATCAATCTCGTCGGCGATCGTCTGCGCCAATTGCTGGACCCGAAGGCTGCACGGAGATGAGTGCCATGCTTGAAATCAAAGTTTTGAAAACCGAGGTCGTGACCGAAGAGGGTAGGGTCACGCTTATCGACGACATCAACCTCAGCCTTGCTGCAGGAGAAGTCATGGGGCTCGTCGGAGAATCCGGCTCCGGTAAATCCATTACGGGTCTTTCCATCATGGGCCTGCTCGACAAGCCGGTACAGGTGACAGGCGGGCAAATCCTTTTCAAAGGACGGGACCTACGAAGCGCGTCGCAACAAGAATTGCGGTCCCTCCGCGGCAATCGCATCGCTATGATATTTCAGGACCCGATGTCGACGCTCAATCCTGTGCTTCGCGTCGATACGCAGATGATGGAAGTCGTGTTTGCGCACGAAAACGTCAGCAAACAGGTTGCACGGGAACGTGCCCGCGATGCCTTGGGCATGGTCGGCATTCCAAGCCCGGAGGAGCGTCTGAACGCCTATCCGCACCAGTTTTCCGGCGGCATGCGCCAGCGGGTGGCCATCGCCATCGCGCTTCTCATGTCGCCAGACCTGATCATTGCGGATGAACCGACGACGGCACTCGATGTGACGATCCAGGCGCAGATCCTCTCCATCGTGCAGAAACTTGCGCGGGAAAAGGGGACAGCCCTGATATGGGTCACCCACGATCTTTCCGTCGTTGCCGGTTTGGCTGAGAAACTCTCGGTCATGTATGCGGGGCGGATCGTCGAGCAGGGGTCGACAGCGGATTTGCTGAGCCGTCCCCTGCATCCTTACACCAACGGGCTTATCGCCAGCCTGCCTGCGCACAACAAGCGAGGCGAGCGGCTGAAGCAGATATCCGGGACCACTCCGTCGGTGACCAACATGCCCAGGGGATGCGCGTTTCACCCTCGCTGCGCGTTTGCCACCGACATCTGTCTTAGTCCTCCGGCTCTTGAGCCGGCCGAGGGGCGTCTGCTTCGCTGTTTTCACCCCGTCATGGAAGGAGCGCCATCGTGAGCAATCGTTTGGAAGTGCGCAACGTCAGCAAGCGCTTCAGCCGCAAATCCGGCGTGGTGGAGCGCGGTGCGGAAATGATGGGCCTGAAAGCGCCCAATCCCGTCGTCCGGGCGTTGGATAATGTCAGCCTCACCGTGGCAGAGCGTGAAGTCGTCGGCATCGTCGGCGAATCCGGCTGCGGAAAGTCCACGCTCGGCCGCGTGGTGTCCGGTCTGTTGCAGGCTTCTGAGGGTTCGGTCCTGTTTCGCGGCAAGCAATTGGCGGAGATGGATGGCAAGGCAGCAGAGGATGCGCGCCTGAAAGTCCAGATGATCTTTCAGGACCCGTCGTCGTCGCTCAATCCACGGCAGCGGGTGCGTGAGATCATTGGGGCAGCGCCGTTGCACCATAAGATGACGAGCGCCCGTGAACTGGATGGTTATGTCAGCCAGCAGATGGAGCGATCAGGGCTTGATCCAGCCATGGCCAGCCGCTTTCCGCATCAGTTCAGCGGTGGTCAACGCCAACGTATCGGCATTGCACGGGCTTTGGCCGTTCAGCCTGATATGCTCATCTGCGATGAATCCGTTGCAGCGCTTGATGTCTCGATACAGGCGCAGATTCTCAACCTGTTCCTTGATCTTAGAGAGCAGCTTGATCTCACCTATCTGTTCATCAGCCACGATCTCTCGGTCGTGGAGCATATATCCGACCGCGTTGTCGTCATGTATCTGGGGCGTGTGGTCGAAGAGGCGTCAGTCGTGGAACTGTTTGCGCATCCGAATCATCCCTACACGCGTGCGCTGCTTCAAGAGCGGCCAAGCCTCGATCCGGTCCAGCGGCGCTTTTCGTCTATCGAAGGTGAGATTCCAAGCCCTCTGTCGCCGCCGTCGGGCTGCCATTTCCATCCTCGCTGTCCGTTTGCGATGGAGCGGTGCCGTGTAGAGCGACCAGAACTTCGAACCATCGGCTCAGGGCACAAGAGTGCCTGCCACCTCAACGATTGAACCTCCCACAATCGACAATGTCAGAAGGATCAAACATGTCTGTTTCAGCACCTCTGGAACGCCAGCAACAAGCCGCAAGTCAGGAATTTCCTGCTCATGACTGGGCGAAGGTGACTTCTCCTGAAAAACATGGTCTCTCCGTCGACGTCAAAGAAAAAGTCGATGCTATGCTCGCCGCCCTGTCGACCACGTCTTTCATAGCCGTTGTGGGCGGAAAAATGCTCTATACCTATGGCGATGTTTCCGAAGTCAGCTATCTCGCATCGACCAGAAAAAGCATCCTCTCGATGCTCTTCGGCAAGGCTGTGGCGGAAGGCAAGATCGATCTCGATCTGACCATGGCGGATTTGAACATTGATGAGGACCATGGTCTTCTTCCCATCGAGAAGACCGCGACGCTGCGTGATCTGTTGATCAGCAGCTCCGGTGTCTATCATCAGCCCGGCAGCCCCGGCAGCAATACTAGAAACATTCCAGAGCGCGGCTCGAAAAAGCCGGGGGAGTATTTCCATTACAACAACTGGGACTTCAACGTTCTGGGTGCGGCTTTCGAACAGCTGACGGGTCGCAGTGTCTTCAAAGCTTTCGAAGAAGATCTCGCAGGTCCGATTGGTCTTCAGGATTTCGATCCGGCGCGTCAGCGCATGATGGGCTACGAAGGCGCCTCCCGTTATCTCGCCTATCATTTTTTCCTATCTGGCAGGGATATGGCGCGACTGGGTCTTACGATGGTGCGCAACGGCCGCTGGGGTAACGGGCAAATCATACCGGCCGACTGGGTGGCGGAAAGCACGCGGATCCGTGTTCCTGCCGACAAGATGAATGAGAGCGAAAAATCCCGCATTGCCGGCTACAGTTATCTTTGGTGGATTCCTGTCGTGACCAAGGATACGCCTGAATGGGAGGGCGCCTTTGTCGCCGCGGGACATTTTGGGCAGTTCATCTTGGGCATGCCTGCGCTGGATATGGTGTTCGTCAACAGGCGCGCAATTCCGGACGATCTGGCCATTGCGCGCAATGACGGAAGCTTTAAGGAAGAACTACCCGCAGTTACCATGGAGCAGTTCCTGAGTGTTGCCGACCAATTCATTGCGGCAAAGCTGAGCGTCAGATAAGCGGGAAAATCAGTGCAGGTCGTCCGTGAAACACGCGGAGATCTGTTCACGCAGCCAAAGGCTTGCCGGATCGCGCTCTTTTTCGGCAAGCCAGATCATGCTGGTGGATTGCTTTTCCTCTGCGAAAGGCGATTCCAGGAGTAGCAATTCGTGAGAGCGTTCGAATAGCTTGGCGACGCTTTCCGGCATCATGGCGACGAGATTGCTTCGTGAGACGATGGCAACGGCAGCGGAAAAATGCGGCACGACCGCCACGACTCGGCGCTCAAGCCCCATCGCATCCAGTCGCTCATCGATCCAGCCCCGGCGGCTAGGAGCGGATGTCACCTTTACATGACCAAGCGCCAGCAACGCATCAAGCGTTAGTGGGCCCTTCGCTGCCGGATTGTTTGCCGACATGATGCAGACCCGTCTTTCGGTAAAGAGCGAGGCGCAGCGATAGCGAGCCGGAAAATTGTCGGCGGTCATGACAGCTACATCGATGGTCCCCTCATCGAGATGCTCCTGCACCACCGGCATAAAATTCCTGTTATGGCTAGCACCCGTGCGCGGCATATGGATGACTTCCAGAACGCAATGTTCGGCTTCGGCACGTACGCGTTCCACGAGGCGCGGCATCAGGACGACGGAAAAATAGTCGTTCATGCCAATTCTGAAAGCACGATGGGATGTCGCGGGCTCGAAGGCGAGCCGCTGCAGCATCACGGACTCAGTGTCTTCAATGATACGTCGCACTGCTGGGAAAATCTCGGTGCAAAATCGCGTCATCACGAAGCCGCCTGAGGTCTTTTTAAACAATTCGTCGCCCGTGATAGCGCGCACTCGTTTCAACGCATGGCTCATCGCAGGCTGAGAAAGGCCAATATATTCCCCAGCAGCCGTCATATTACCTTTCACGACCAGAGCATAAATGACCTTTAAAAGATTGAGGTCGACTGACCCCAATTGAAACCGCTGCATGGCAATACTGTCCGCTTTTTCGACACTCACCGGTGATCATAATGGCGCGGGTTCGACATGTCGAACCGGCACTTGGAAGGGAACTTCAAGTGCCGGATTCTTGTCAGGTTCTCGCAGCAACGACTGCTTCTGCAATTTTCAGAAAATCACCGGCTGAAACCTTTGTCGGCTCGTAGGTGGTCTTTCCCTGATTTCTGGCAATGGCAAACTCATCCGTCACCGCGCGACGATGGACGATGACAGTGTCGATGGCGGGAAGGCACAGAACGAATTGTCCGAAATTGCCATTCATCAAATACGCGCCCCTGAACGCGGGATCGCTGGATGTGGGTATCCACCACAGGTAACCATATCCTAGACCTTCCTTGCTCTTGGTCTGCTCTGGCGCAAACCGCATCTTGGTGCTTTCAGCAACCCAGCTTTCCGGTACGATGGATTTTCCGTCCCATTTTCCGCCTTGCAGCATCAGTTGCCCAAGGCGCGCCATATCGCGTGCCGACAGGAAAAGATGATAAGCGAGATAGCGGGACTGATTTTCGTAACCCATCATCCGCTGGCGATTAATGTCGAAATCTTCGAAACCCAATGGGTCCGCCAAATCCTCTTTCAGCGCCTGGAACACGGTTTTTCCGCTGCGCTTCTCGAAGATCGCGCCAAGGACGTTGAAATCCCAGTTATTGTACAGAAAAACTGTGCCCGGTTTCGTCTTGCCACGTTCAGGCGTGTTTTCATTGCCGCCAGGGCTTCCTGCCGCGTGATAAACGCCGGAACTCGATGTCAGCAGGTCCTTGACCTTGGCTGTCTTTTCCAATGGCAGAAGTCCGTCATCCTCCTCAATGCCGATCTCGCCAATCGTCATGTCGAGATCGATCTTGCCTTCCGCAACATAGCGGCCGAACAGCATGGACAATATACTTTTTCGAGCGGAAGCAAGGTAACTCACGTCTGAGAGATTGCCGTAGCGATAGACGATCTCCCCGCCCTGCACGACCATCATGGATGTGGTGGCCATTGGGTAGAGTTTTGTTTCCATGTCCGCCAGCTTTGCGGAAGACCACCCAGCTGATGCCACATTGCCCACGGTCTTCCATGGCTTGCTTGTTGCGATGCAGGGTGTTGCCTCTGTCGCTGACGCGGTTCCTCCTGCAAGGCTGATGGCTGCAAAAGTCGACGCTGCCGATGCTGCGAGAACGGCGCGTCTGGATAAGGTCGGGCCTGTTGTCATGCTATTCCTCCCAATGAATGTTGTTTGTTTTTACCGGTCTCGGCGGGCGTTAATCGCTGGCGCAGCTGAAGCTCGAAGCGAGTGCAATGTCGCCATTGCCTTTATATTTTGGCCAGCTCGGATATTCGCACAGCGGTCTGCTCCGGCCCTTGGTCGATGATTTTGTTGCGTCAACGACGACCGGATTGGATGGGGGCACTCCGTGTTCAACCCAATTATCGAGCGCAGTGAGGTTATCCCAAGTCGGAGAGAAACGACCGCCGCCATGAGCCAGACCAGGCACGAGATAGAACCGCATGAAGCTCCTGGCCTTGTCCTTGCCCATCTTTGCGACGATGGCTTCGAACAGCTTGGCATTACCCAAGGGGCTCACACTTGGGTCGTCATTTCCCTGAAGCCAGATGATCTTGCCGCCCCGGTCGCTGAAGGCGGACCAGTCCGTCCTTGTTGCTCCGATCACATCGGACAACTCCACAATCCGATCCTTGAGTTTTCCCGGCTGGTGTATGTCGAAAGAAAGCAGATCGAGGGGTTGATCACGCTGGACGAAGTTCTGCAGGAACTCGAAAGAGCGGCTTGAGTGATGCGCGTTTGGCCCCGAGACTGGAGGCGTTCGCATCTGCGTCTCCGATCCAAGCTGCATCATGATGCCCTCCAAGCTGTTATAGCCCGGGTAGGTGTCGATGCCGTTCGCTAATTGGTAGGGTAGCGAATATCCGTCATGATAAATCTTCAGCGTTCGGTCGATCTGTGCTTTCGTTAGGCAGTCCTCAGGATTTCCGGTAATATCGGCCTTGCAGGCGAGGCTCTGAACCAGAGCGGCGGATTGAGCACGGCATCCCTGCATGTTGCTGACGAGGCCATCTTCTGCGCCATCAAGGCCGTCACATGATTTCAGGGCTTCTTTCGCAATCCCCTCCACAAGTTTGGGTGGAATCCAGCCTGCGGAATTATCGTCGTAAACGGCCCGCGCCAGACCAGCTCCCCAGAGCCGAAGCCCGACGAAATTTGCCGTCGGATAGTTGGTCAAAATGCCGTCGTAGGATTCCGGCCAGCGCGAGGCTGCCGTCAACCCTTCGCGTCCACCTGTCGATCCGCCCTGAAAATAGACGCGGGTAACAGGCTTCTCATATCGCTCAGTAACGAGAACCTTCGCCACATCAAGCACTTTCTTGATGTGCATATAGCCGTAATTAAGCATCGCCTCATCGTTTTTGGCGAAAGAGGCGTCGTCCGCGTTCGGAGCTTGATGGCCGGAATCGCTGCCGAAGGTGACGTAGCCCTGCGTCAGCGGTGTCGGCACGACATCCAGTCCTAACGTCGTTTTGTCCGTAGTGGGCGGAATGCTGCCGTTGTAGCCACCGCCGCCATACTGCAGCATCTTGCCATTCCACACGCTTGGCAAATTGACCTGCCAGATGATGTCCGGGGCCTTTGGATCGACAGGCTTTATTTGCCCGATAACCTTGCAGTATTCACCATTTTTATTGGCTGGATCAGATCCGCTGACGAGGGTTGCCGATTGTATCTTCGCGCCCGTGGTTGGCAGGCTTATCCGCGACGCGGGGATGGATGATGCGGCTATTGCCGAACACAGGCCAGCCGCACCCTGTGGCGCGGCGAAAGCAGATGTTGCTGGCACACAGGCAAGCGAGATCTTCACCACAATACGTGATGTTGCTACAAGCAGAGATGTCATGATTTCCTCCTAGCTGTCAGTTACTCCAACCGCTGACAGCGCTCCTCTTTTCTTAGGCTTAGCGGAAAAGAGGCTAGTCTGTTAAATGCAAAGAATAGGCCTATTGTTGCGTTCGACGCATGAACCCCACGACTACCCGCAACGATATTAAACCCGCGTCATCTCCAGTCTAATGCGGTAGCCATTGGCAACATGGCGGCGGGCCGCGGCTTCCGCAGCATCACCGTCTCCGTGAGCGATGGCGGCTACGATTTCCTCGTGTTCCTGTTGCGCACTTTTGATGCGATCCGGCAATGCATAGGTTGAGGCAGGCAACAAGCTCAAGTGTATTCGCTGTTGAGGGGGTGCGGACGAAAACTTGGACCACCAAGGAGGTAGTTCATGTATTCCTACGCGGACAGACTTCGAGCGGTTGAGCTCTATATCCGGCTGGGCAAGCGACTTAACGCGACCATTCGCCAGCTGGGGTATCCCACCAAGAATGCGTTGAAGGGCTGGTATCGTGAGTACGTACAGCATCTCGACCTGCGTACTCAGCCGGTAGCGCGAGCGCCAAAGTTTTCCGAGGCCCAAAAGCAGGCTGCTCTTGAGCATTACCGCACTCACGATCGTTGCATCTCTTCGACGATGAGGGCGCTTGGCTACCCTGGTCGCGGAACTCTAACCGCATGGGTCAGAGAGGCTTTTCCGGAAGCGCGTTCATCCATAATTGGTCGATCTTGGCGCCGTGGCTATTGTGATGAGATCCGGCAAGCGGGGGTCATCGGATTATGCAATGGATATGAAAGCGCTAAACAGGTGGCTGACCGACTGGGCGTCTCAAGGCCGACATTGTACAGCTGGAAAGATCAGCTATTCGGTCACGAGGCTCCCTCATCCATGAAACGCCGCAAATCCAACCCCAAGGTGCCTGAACGTGAAGAGCTCGAGCGCCAACTTGAAGCCCTCCAGCGTGATGTCCGCCAGTTACAACTCGAGCATGATCTCCTGAAGAAGGCCAACGAACTCCTAAAAAAGACCTGGGCGTCGATCTGCAGATCCTGAGTAATCGGGAGAAGACCCAGCTGATTGACGCCCTTAAGGAAGTTTATCGCTTGCCAGAGCTGCTTGCCCAGCTTCGAATTGCCCGCAGCTCCTACTTCTACCATCGCGCCCGCATGTGCCTGGCAGACAAGTATGCCGCCGTCCGCCACAGCCTAGCGGAGATCTTTGAAGCGAACCGTCGTTGCTACGGTTATCGACGTCTGCAGGCGTCGCTGGCCAGACAAAGCGTGATAATCTCGGAAAAGGTTGTCCAGCGCTTGATGAAGCAGGAGCGGTTGGTCGTTCCTAGACCACGTCGACGGCGGTTCGGATCCTATCTGGGAGAGATCAGTCCAGCGCCCGAGAACATAATCAATCGCGACTTCCATGCAAAAGCGCCGAACCTGAAGTGGCTCACAGAAATCACCGAGTCCCAGATCCCCGCTGGCAAAGTGTACCTTTCGCCTATCATCGACTGCTTCGACGGCATGGTGCTCAGCTGGTCCATCGGAACCCAATCAGATGCGGGTCTCGTCAATACCATGCTGGATGCAGCCATCGGCACCGTAACCGACGGAGATGAACGGCCAATCATCCACTCCGACCGCGGAGCCCATTACCGCTGGCCTGGCTGGCTCAACAGGATCAGCAATGCGCAGCTGGTTCGCTCTATGTCCCGAAAGGGATGCTCGCAAGACAACGCCGCGTGCGAAGGCTTCTTCGGCCGCCTGAAAACAGAGCTCTTCTATCCACGAGACTGGAAGGCCATCACGATCGAGCAGTTCGTCGCCGAGGTGGATGCCTACATCCGGTGGTACAATGAGAGGCGCATCAAAATATCGCCGGGATCACTCAGCCCGGTCGAGTATCGTAAAAGTCTCGGCCTGATCTTATGAACAGTCCAACTTTTTATCCGCACCCTCTATCCTGTGCTACCGGGTCAGTTCTTAGTGGCAATCAACATCCTGTCGCCTCCTGCTAACCCGAACGCCGGTTCCTCGCCAAAGCCAGATGACTGGTCGGCATTGAAGCCGATCCTGGCCCCGTCGGCTGGGAGGAATGGCGGTACGGTCAAGGGAAAGCCGGCAAAAGAGGAGGCGGCGGACAAGCAAGAGGACGATTCAGCCAATGCCGGCTTGCGCCGCGAACCCGGCCTTGAACCCGCACAAGGACATAGCGCCGGAGCCGGAAAGAAAAACCGTCAACGAGTTCGATCCCGACATGGATGAACCGGAACGCAATGCGTCACCAATCAGACGCTTGCCCGCAACCTGCGTCAGGTCGCACGACAGATTTCGATGGACGCCGGCGACGGTATGGAGTTGTAAGTCATGCCTGCGCGTCCCGAAAAGAAGCAACGCCTCTCCGTCTATCTCGATCCCGATCTGAAGCGCCGCCTTGCGGGATTTGGCGGAGCGGCGAGGGCAATCGGATTCCCTCATCGCCGAAGCCGCCATTTCGTCGTTTCTGTCTCCAGCTGCTGATGAATGGAAGGAAGCAGTCATCGGCAAACGGCTTGACCGGATCGACCGTACCATCCAGCGGCCCGAACGGTGCGGGTTTCGGTAATTCGCGGACAGGGATTCCATTAAATCCCGGACAGCGATGGAGTGCACCCTCAGGGTGAGACAAGGAAATCGCGGACAGTTCACCCTCTTCTATGCCGCATTTCCAATGTTGGTGCGACAAGAATGCTTCAGTTCGTATTCCTCGGGGAGTAAGATAGTCGAGCGCCGAATGTAGGCGCTGGGTGTTGTAAACTGTGTCGATGAAGACGCCGATCCGCTTGCGTGCATCATCTACGTCCCTATAGGCGAGACCTTGCACCTCCTCTTGCTTAAGGGTCTTCATGAAGCTCTCCGCTTTTGCGTTATCATAGGGGTTTCCGACGCGGCTCATGCTCGGCTGGATGCCGTGACGATGCAAAAGCTCCGAGTGTGCCCCACAAGCGTATTGG